>JAIXSW010000481.1 GCA_027484495.1 Gammaproteobacteria bacterium | reverse complement strand
GCGGCGCTACGCTTGCACGTACCTACTCACAGAATGAGAGAGTAGGTATCGGCAAGCAAAGCGCCGCCGTACGATCGCCGTCAAGATACATCACCTATCAAATGTCAGCTAACAGCTCAAAGCAGCTATCCCAAACCTCAACCAAGCCAGCAGAGCCACAAAGTGACCGCTCAAGCGCGAGCGCAGGAATAGCGAAGGGGCGAAACCGAGATCCGCGACGCCCTGGCCGGTTTTGCCGGTTTCCATCCATTGGGCCGGATCGGCACACCACTAGATATCGCCTAGACGGTGTTTTTTCTATTATCTGATCGGGCCAGCTGGATCAGCGGTACTATGGTCGGTGTAAATGGTGGTGTGATGGCGGGCCGCAATTAAAACGGTATTATCCGCAAAGTTATTGGAGCCTCTGATGCTGAATATGAATTTTGCTGAACGCGTAGTGATTGATACCAGTTCGCTGCCGTGGCAACCGAGCCCGATGGCGGGCGTGCAGCGTAAGCCATTATCGCGCGGCGGCGCAGAATCTGGCCATGCCACCAGCCTGGTGTGTTATGCACCGGGCTCAAGTTTTAAGTCCCATTCACATCCGGGCGGGGAAGAAATTCTGGTGCTGGAAGGCGTGTTCAGTGATGAACATGGCGACTATGGTCCCGGCAGTTATTTACGTAATCCGCCGGGTAGCGAACATGCGCCTTTTAGCCGGGACGGCTGCCTGTTGTTTGTCAAACTTCAGCAGTTTGACCCGGCCGATCAGGCCACAGTGCGGATTGATACCAACAACACGGCATGGTTGCCGGGCCACGGCGGTTTACAGGTGATGCCACTGCATAGTTTTGAAGGTGAACATACCGCGCTGGTGCGCTGGCCGGCCGGTGAGGTGTTTCTGCCGCACCGTCATTTTGGCGGCGAAGAGATCCTGGTGCTGAGCGGGACTTTTTGTGATGAATTCGGCGAGTATCCAAGGCTCAGCTGGCTGCGCAGCCCGCATTTGAGTCAACACACGCCTTTTGTCCGCGAAGACACCATCATTCTGGTGAAAACCGGGCACCTGCCGTTTGCATAAAGCAGCTTGCTCCGGCGGCTACGCCGGAGCAAGTCAGACTACTTGAAGCGCTCGTTCAGAACCTGAACTGACTCACTTTCGCATCCAGTACCGCAGCCACTTGTTTCAGGTCGCTCGAAGTTCTGGCGGTCAGGTGGGTCGCCTGGGTGTTTTCTTCCGACATTTGCGCAATAGTTTCCACCTTCAGCGCCACTTCTGCCGCAGCAGCAGCCTGGTCACCCAGCGTCTGGGTCATCATCAACACCATCTGCTCCACATTGGCGGAACGCTCACTGATGCTGGCAATCGCGACACCGGCCTCAGTGGCAAGCAAAACGCCCTGCTCGACCTGTTGTGTACCGCGTTCCATGTTATTCACCACCAAAGTGGTGCCGGTTTGGATGCGCTCAATCATCTGGGCAATTTCACGAGTAGAAGTTGCGGTACGCCCGGCCAGACTGCGCACTTCATCTGCGACCACGGCAAATCCACGACCGGATTCGCCGGCGCGGGCCGCTTCAATCGCCGCATTGAGTGCCAGCAAGTTGGTTTGCTCAGCAATGCCGCGGATCACATCGACAATACTGGAAATCGCTTTGGCGTTATCCCCCAACGACACCACACTGGCCGACGCTTCGCGCACCGTCGCGGCGATACTCTGCATACTTTGCACGGTGTCGTGGATCACTTTACTGCCAGCGACCGAGGCTTTGCCGGATGCTTCGGTTTGAATTCTTGCCTCTTGCGCATTATCCGACATCTGACTGACGCTGACCGTCAGTTGCTCCATGGCTGCCGCCATTGATGCTGCGGCATGGCTCTGATCGGCGCTGGAGCCGGCCAGCTGGGTGCTGGATGCGGCAATATCATTGGCGGCGCCCATCAATTGACCTGCGCTTTGCTGCACTTCGCGCATCATGGCGCCCAACTGCCGCGACAGCTCAATCGCGCTCTGCGCGATCCGGCTCAGCTCGTCGTCGCCCCGCTCACGCACATGCGCACTGAAATCACCGGCGGCCAACACACTCATATCCTGTTCCAGATTGCGCGCCCGACTGGTTAAATCGCGGGCAAAGCCGGCAATCAGCCAGCCGACAAACAACAAGATACCAACCCCAAAAGTCAGCAATTGATAAAAACTCAGCCACTCACTATCAATCCGTGCCAATAGGCCCTGCTCCAGCTTCGCGGTCATAAAGTTTTCCAAATCGAGTAATTCATTCAGAATTTTATCGACCTGAGCCAACTGGTTTTCGATCTGAGCTTTATCAAACTGACTATTAAAATTGACCTGCTGTAACTGGCCGGTAAATGCGTTCAGATTTTTAACGATGGGTTCCCAATTCTGCAGTAAATCCCGCGCCGCTTGCGGGTCAACGTCGTTGGCTAATTCCAAATCGTTATTGATGCGTTGCAGCATTTTGGGGATTTCGCGCTGCACCGTGCTTTCCATCCGCCCCAGGCGTTTTTCGCCAACGGCACCGGCCGCAAGCGTCGATGACAAAGAGCCACGCAGTTGCTGCAGCAATTCAGATAAAGCCGGTACGCTATCAACCACAGTGATCATCATATAATAAGTACTGGCATCCGGGTCCAGCAGCAAACCACTGTCACCGGCCACATGATGTCTGAATTCATACACCAGCCCGATCATCTCGATATGCGCCAATGAGTTCTGACTGGCCGACATTTGTGGCCACTGCTGCCGCACGTCGCGCCACTTCGCTGAAAACTCGTCGATTTTGTCCTGCCACTGCTCGACATGCATCAGCAGCGTAGTTTTTTTCAACTGTTCCAACGCCTGTTCAACTTTCTCGGCGTCGGCCTGAGCTTGGGTTTTGGCCCCTTCGTCGCCGTTCAGGGCCAGCGCCGTCGAAGTCCGGTGATCTGACATGGCACGGCTGACCGGGGTTAATGTTGAAATAAATTGCTTGCCGGCAAGCTCTGTTTCATCCCGTTCGATAAAGGCCAAATCGGCCAGCAGCGAATTCAGCAATAACAACAAGCCAGGTAAAATTGACGCAGTAAAAATCAGCAAAAATTTGCTTTGAAAACTTAAATTGCGGGACAAACGGATCGCAGGACCAATGATAAAATTCAGCATTATCAGGACTCTCCTCAGGTATCGATACTGGCTAAAGATGAAGTCCTTTTTCCGAATAGTAAACAGCAATCCTTTGATTTTATTAAATGAAAATACAAAACATGGTTAACTGAACCGATTAAGGAACAGATGGATATTAATTGTAAACCAGCAAGCGCCAAGCAACAGAACAATGCCGCAACTACTTTACAATATTACCTGTTTAGCTCGTTGCCTGACGACAGGCGATACCCGGCCTGTTTAGTTTTGTTTAAGATTTGGCATCTGGATCCGCAGGGCAAAACCGGACTCGGTATTTAATTCGAGCTGCCCCTTTAATTTCTGAGTCACCAGATTAAATACCGTAAACAAACCAAGCCCGGTAGCACCGCCAGCACGGTTCGTCGTCACGAATGGCTCAAAAATCTGCGGTTTGATCAACTCGGCAACACCGCAGCCATTATCCCGATAGTGGAAATCCAGCCCGCCGGCATCCAGACGCAGTGTGAGCTGAATCACCGGCTCAGGCGTTTGCTCAAAAGCATGCTGAATACTGTTCATAATGAGATTGGTCAGGATTTGGGCATGCACGCCAGGAAAGGTGGCAAAGCTCAGCTCATCATCCGCATCGATCTCGACCCGTACCTTTTTACTTTTTAGAAATGACTTCAGCGTTGAAATCACTAGCAGGTAATAGGCTTTTAATCGGACGACGCCAAACTCATCGGAGTACTGGTCAGCCGATGACTTTTTAAAGTTCTCCACCAACTCGCCCGCCCGCAACAAATTGCGTTCCATCAGTGCGGCCAATTCGGTGGTGGATTGGTGGAACAGCTTCAGTTGCTCAACCGTCAGCTGCCGCTGCGAAATGGCTTTACCGAGCGTGCGGAGATCTTCAGAGATCGAGCTGACCGCCGTAATGGCGATACCGAGCGGGGTATTGATTTCATGGGCAATGCCACTGACCAGCACACCCAAACAGGCCATTTTTTTCGATTCAATCAACTTGCTTTGCGTTTGTTGTAAGTGACTGAGGGTGCGCTCCAGTTCTGCGGTCCGTGCCAGCACTTTCTCTTCCAGCGCATTATTCACCAGCAACAAACGTTGCTCATAATCATGCCGCTGTAATTCCGCCGCGATCCGGCCAGACAATAACTGAAACAGCATTTTAGTCTGCTCGCAATCTGGCACTTCTTGTTCATACAAACCCACAATCAGGCCAATCACCGCGCCGGCAGCATTGAGCAGTGGTGTGCCGATATACGCTTCAATCTTCATATCGATTAACAGCTGGTCATCGGGAAACACATCACAGACCTGCCGGGGATAAAAGCACACGCTGTTATCTGCCACATTGGCACAAGGCGTATTCACCAGCGAATAAGTGAAATTCTCCGCCCGTTGCCCTTTGGCGATCAGAGCGATAGTCGAGGCCTGGTAGCTATCCAGATCAAGCCGGGCGACAAAGGTATAGTCAGCACCAATGATGTCATGCAGATGACCGGTAATGGCGACAAAAAACTCGTCCCCATAGGTATTGGTGACGCCTTCAATGACTTTACGCAGTTGTTCATCAATCATCCGGGAGTGCCTTTATCAAAGCGTCGGTGCTATCTCGTCTGGATCTCAGAACTGTCATACGCAGATGCGAGGTCCGATATTTTAATCAGAGTAATGCATTCCGGTAGTATCTGATCTGAATTCAGCTGTTGCGCAGATAAAAAAACCGCAGACTGAGCTGCGGTTTTTCCAGGAATTTGTCGGTTAGACGGTGCGGCGGCGCCAGAACATGGCAGCTGCGGCTATCGCCAATAACACGCCGGTTGGGCCTGTGGGTACCGGATTGCTGGCGATTTGCGGCGGCAGCTCAGTCACTTTGATGTCATCGATAAAGTTACCGATAGTGCCACCATTGCCGGACGTAAAACGCAGCAAACTGCTGGTATTGCCGGCGGTGAAATAACCGGTAAACAGACGCCATTCACCAGTGCTGTGGTCCGTCATGATCTGGTTCAGATCTGCCACTGACACGCTGAACACTTCGTTGTCGCTGGCGCGGGCGCGGTAAGCGAAACTCAGCTGATAACGTGCACCGCTGACGGTATTAAAGGTCTGGAAAATCGACCAGGCGCCGTTATTGCTGCCATGGGCATTTAATTCAACAAACTGTTGGCCGCTATAGGCCTGTACGCCGGCATAATTGCGCCAGATCTCCAGATTGCTGCCATCCCAGCCATTCACCTGATCGGCACCAAACCAGCGCCAGCTGTTGTTGCCAATCACGTTGTCTTCAAAATTACCATTAGTGATCACAGATGCCTGTGCTGAAGTACCAGCCAGTGCAAGGAATAACGCGGAGATTACAGCCCATTTCATACAACACAGTCCTCTGTACAACCTGAATGTGGCGCGCATGCTACCAGCTTGCTTTAGGTCTGACCAGTATATTTTTTGACCTAACCATAACCTATTGTCGCGCTTTGTTTTTTAACCTGAGGAACGATGCCGGTCAAGCATTTCGGTCAAAATTCACACTGACTGGCGTTGCCATTTCCTGCCAATTCCGCGTCCATTAGTTGCCACAGCACTTGCAGATACTGGGGGGGCGGCACAACGGCTCAGACACAAAGCCGGTACCCGACGCCCGCTTCAGTTTTCAGGTAATGCGGTTCGGTCGGATCGTCACCGAGTTTTTGCCGTAAATGGCTGACCACGATACGCAGGTAATGCGTGTCACTGCCGTGACTGGGGCCCCAGATCTGCTCAAGCAGCTGCTTTTGCAGCACCACTTTGTGCACTTGCTGCGCCAGCGCCGCCAGCACCGCATATTCTTTTGGCGTTAACTCTACCGGCTGACCTGCCACTTGCACCTGACGCAGCGCCAGGTCAATCCGCAAATGGCCGTCGCTCAGCACCGGAGATACCGGTTGCACCTGACGGTCACGCAGCTGCGCCCGTACCCGCGCCAGCAATTCTTCGACGCTGAACGGCTTGGTGACAAAATCCTGTGCGCCTAAATCCAGTGCCTGAATTTTATCGCGATCACCGGCCCGCACTGATAACACGATCACCGGCACTTTGCTGAAACTACGCAATTCGGCCAGCAGCTCGCAGCCATCGCCGTCCGGCAAGCCTAAATCCAGCACCAGCAAATCCGGTTGCTGGCGCACCGCGGCAGCCAGACCTGTCTCTACGCTGTCGGCTTCAACCACTTCGTAGCCGACACTTTTCAGCGCAATCCGCAGCATTTTGCGGATCTGGACCTCGTCGTCGACCACCAGTACTTTTACGCTCACACCATCTCCTCTTGCGCCTGCCGGCTCTGCGCCGGCAACGGCAGTTCCACCACAAAACAGGAACCCTGACCCGTTTTGGCGGCCTGGGCTTCGACCGTACCGCCATGTGCGCCAATCATGCCCCGGCAAATCGCCAGCCCCATACCGGTATTGTGGCGTTTGCTATCGCCATCAGCCACCACATAAAACATATCAAACACTTTTTCGCGTAAGTCCGGCGCGATGCCCGGGCCTTCATCTTCAATTTCGATATGGCATCTGCCGGCGCGCAGTTCGGCGGTGACACGGATCGCAACATCCGCCGGGCTGTAGCGGGCAGCATTTTCCAGAATATTAAACAGCGCCTGCTCCAGCAGTGCCGCATGCACAAACAGCGGCGGCAATTCAGCACTGACCTGACACAACAATTCCTGCTGTGGGAAAAACCGTTTTAAACGTTGCCGCGCACTGGCCAGAATATCATTGACCGACACCCAGTCGCGTTCCAGTTTCAGCTGGCCATGTCCCAACCGGGTCATATCCAATAAATTCTGAATATAACGGTCCAGACGCTGGCTTTCGCTCAGAATCGTTTGCAGCAGTTCATGCCGGTCCGTCGCGCTGAGCTGTTGTTCCAGCACCAGCAGGCTTTCGGCCGAGCCCATCATTGCTGACAACGGCGAGCGCAAATCATGCGACACTGAACTTAACAACGCGGAGCGCAGCTGCTCCATTTCGGCTTTGACGCGAGAGCTCTCCAGCTCAGCGCTGAGGCTGATGCGTTGCCAGACCGAGCCGGCCTGTTGCAATAAGCTGGTGATCAGGCGCTCGTCATCCGGCCGTAACACGGCCTGTTGGGACGGAAACCGCACCATCAGGACCGCCACTGTCTGCTGCTGCACCACCAAGGGTTGCGCCGTCCAGACGCTGGCATTGAGCGTATCACTGAAGCGGCCGGCCATCGCCTGATGCTGGCGGCACCAGTCGAGAACCGCGCCATCAATCGGTAACAACGGCTCGGTGGTCGCCGGTAACAACTGCCACTGGTTTTCTGCTTTTAGCGCCAGATGCACCGGCGCCTGCAGCGCACTGCTCAGTTGCGCCGCCAGCACCTGCGCCAATTCTTCGGTCTGATGCACCACGGTCAGCCGGGCGGCAAAATCGCGCTGAAATTCGGAAAAACGATTGGCGGCTTTGAGCAGTAAAAGCTGCTGGCGAATTTTTGATGCCGCCGGGCCACAGACCATGCCAATCACCAGCAAAAAAATCAGCGTGGCAAGGTCGTCACTTTTATTCACGTTAAAGCTGAAATAGGGGTCGGTCAGGAAAAAGTTAAAACTGAAAAACGACAACACGGCGGTAAAAATCGCCGGTCGAGCGCCGTATTTCAGGCCACAGGCCACCACCGCCAACACATAAATCAACACCAGATTGTCGTTGTCCAGCACGCGGTGCAACACCAGCGCCACGGCGCTGGCGAGCGCCATCAACAGCACGCCGACGCCATAACCGGCGGTCTGGCCAAAAGGGCTGGCCGGTAATGGCAGTTCGGCATGGCTGCAGGCATCAGCGCGATACACCGACACTTCCAGCGGCAAGCCGCTATTGACCAGCTGCTGATACAAAGGTTTACGCCAGGGTTGCCACCAACGCGGTGTGCCGGCACCGACCAGCACGGCGTTAATCCGTTGCTCGGTGATATAAGGCCCGATGGTCTGCAATGTCGAAGGTCCACGCAACACATCGGTGCTGGCGCCGAGTTCACGCGCTAAAGCAAAAGCCGCCTGCAGCCGTTGTTGTTGCGCCTGATATTGCATCGCCCCGGTATCGACCCAGACCACGACCCAGGGCACCTGACGTTTTTCCGCCACGCGCCGGCCAATGCGGATCAGATATTCATGATCACGCCGGCTGGAGATCAGCACCAGCAGTTTGTCGGCGATGGTGTAATCCTGACTGGTCGCTTTGGCTTGTTGTTCGGTTTTTAGCTGGCTGTCGACATGATGCATCACCAGCTTAATCGCCATTTCGCGCAGCGCCGTTAAGGTTTCCAGCTGGAAAAACTGCTGCTGCGCCTGAGTAGCAAAGTCTCCCAGATAGACTTTGCCCTGCTCTAGCCGCTGCAACAAATGCGCCGGCTCCAAATCAACAAATACCAGCTGATGCGCATCGTCGATAAACTGATCCGGCACAGTTTCGCGGACGCGGACTCCGCTGACCTGCAGCACCAGGTCGTTCAGGCTGGCCACATGCTGGATATTCATTGTGGTGTAGACATCAATACCGGCTTCGAGCAATTCGGCAATATCCTGATATCGCCGTTTGTGGCGACTGCCGGGAATATTGGTATGCGCCAGTTCATCAACCAGGATCAGTTGGGGTTTGCGTGCCAGTGCAGCGTCGAGATCAAATTCAGTAAGCAGTTGCCCCTGATACAATTCTTCACGGCGCTGCAGCAATGTGAAATCGCTGAGCAAGGCCGCAGTATGGCTGCGGCCATGGGTTTCAATCAGTCCGACCAGCACCGACACTCCTTGCTGTTGCCGCTCACGGGCGGCCTCCAGCATGGCGCAGGTTTTGCCAACCCCCGGCGATGCACCAAGGAAAATTTTCAGCTGGCCGCCGCTGGGCGTCAGTGATTTTAACAGCGCATCGGCTTGTTGCCGGCGGGGATCTGGCTGCGAAAAACGGGTCGAACTCATTGTTTAGATCCTCAGAAATTACGGCTCAGGCGCAGTAACAGCCGGTCATCGCACAGCGCCGGACAAGCCTGGGCCGAGACGTCAGTGCCGGCGAAACCCACAGCCCAGTCCAGCGTCAGCCACTGCGCCTGCAGCATCAGACTCCAGTCCAGATAACTGCTCGCAGCGGTGTCGCCACCGAGGAAGGTACTGAACTCACCGGCGGCTGCGAACCGGTTCAGCCCGGCATGCGCCTGCAGCTGCACAGTCTCGGTCAACGCCTGTTGCCAATCGGCACTGAGGTAGCCGAATTTACCCACACCGCTGGCGAAATAGTTGTCGGTCAGCGCCAGACCAAAGGTCCACTGCCCCACGCCAAGCTTGCTGTAGGCTTCCCAGTAGTTAAAGCCATTGCTGCTGTTGTGGCCTTGTGGATAGCGGTACTGCATCAGGCCGAGATCCAACGTCATGTCGTCATCAAGCGCCCATTTGCGGCCGGCCAGCAGGTCCAGTTCCATGCTGCCCTCACCAAAGCGGATATTGGAGGCCCAACTGCTGACATACCAGCCGTCGGTATGGGCCAGTGTCAGACCGCCCTGCAACGCCATGCCCTCATTGGTTTGCGAGATGCCGCGAAACAGATAATCCGAGATATAGGTCAGATTGCCGCTGCTTTGCCAGCCGGATTGCACGGCG
>JAIXSW010000011.1 GCA_027484495.1 Gammaproteobacteria bacterium | reverse complement strand
GCGTCCCGGCTAAAAAATTCAGCTGGTCAGCATCGAAGGTGTATATTGAGCTGAGTCCCGGGTGAACTAATCCAACCAGATTCTGATGCAATGGCGCGTTTATGATGATGCTTTTAAGCCCGGTCATTTGATTGATCAACGAGACGATATCGGGCCTATCACTTGTATTATCAGCTGAGTGTTGCAAATTTCTCAGTTGATCCAAAGACGCTAGTATTTGCCAGCCGCCATCTACTTTTAAGCGATGCAACCCGGCACTGACAAGGTTTGGGATCCGGCTGACAAAATCGAGGCTGCTAATTTTGTAACGTTCGATACCAATGTCGGTAAGGTTCGTTAGCAACTCCAATTCGGTTAAACCAGTCAACGATTTTTCCGCTGCGCTTTGTGAGCCAACGTATAGGATTTGTAGATTAACCAGCTTGCTGACCCCGGTTAAATCCTGAATCGGTACATGCTGAGAATCAGAGCTGCAATGTAGCCACTGTACCTGATCTGCATAAGCCCAGTTGTTTTGTTGAGCACTCGTGGTCACACAAGCTTTAAAACTGCTATCGGCCAGCACCAGATTTTCGATGGTCAGGCGCTCATCAGCATTTGGTTGATCTGGTAGTACAGCCGCAGCTTTGCTGGCTTTTCTTGGTGCAGGCTTAGCGAAGCATTGATCAATAACGCCGTTATGTTCCCGGCACTGGAATTCTTCTTGTCCTGCTGGATTGCTGAAGCGGACGATCTCGCCGTTATCTTCTGTCCAAAGTGCGGGCTCCGGCATTTCCACTTTTTCAAAACGAACTTGCGCCGGTGTGGCAAGCTGTTGCTGAATTGCCGCATTATCGAGCCGTGCAGCATCCTGTTGCGCTTGATGCAGTGGATGAAACGGCGGGAACTGCGACGATTGAGGAACGGAAGTCACTGCCTGCGCAGCGGATGACAAAGTAAAAAGCATCGAGATGCCGGTTATCAGCAAAGGTTTCATGCAACCTCCATGTTGTTGTGGGTATCAAAACAGCAGGTCAGATCCCTACTGCTTTGCTGAACAAATTAACTGGGAAATTTGTAAAGGGTTTGCAGCGAAAAACGGTTTCGCTGATCTAATATCTCAACGATATCATCGCCTGCCTAAAATAACTTGCCCCGAGCAATTTTGGTGCGACATTTTTGCGCATCATGCGGACATAAATCTGCGTCTTTGCGTGACCGCCCGGTAAAAGCTGCAAAATCTGCGGCTTGAAGTGTACTTTGCCAAGAACGTCACTCAAACACTCAAACAGAAACAACTGGTGCTATTGCTGCTGTCGGTGTAATCAGGAGTTCTGCTATGATGAATCCTTTGCAAAGAGCAGACATGGCGGTAATGTTGACCGTCAGGACAGAGAGCGGAAAAGTATAAGGACTATGCATTTAACTCCCCGAATTCTTTATGTAACGACGGCGCCAGCCACGGAATCCGCAAGCCAGCCCCATGTTGATGCCTTTTGCCGTGAGATGCAGAACAGTGCATTGGATGTGGTCAAATTACAACTCAGTGAAAGTCCAGACGCCTTGGAGCAAGCGCATCAGCAGTTACGGACTTTGTCTCTGGGTCTACAGACCCCGCTGCTCGACAGGTCAATGGCAGAGAGCAATCTGGCGGTTGCGACGGATTATCTGCAAGTCTTGCGGCCGGAACTGTTGATTTTTAATCAGTTAAATGAGCAAACGGCAACGGTAATATTGGCCGCCAGGCAACTGCATATGCCTTGGGTGCTGGACGCAACTGCGTCTGATGCCGACGAAGCACTGTTCAACACGACGTTGGCCAAGATGCTGTTGAAACATTGCGAGCAGGTTTGGGCTCATAGTGCGCGGCAACGCCAGTCATTAATCCAGCATCATGTCCCCGCAGCGCTGGTACTTGCCATTCAAGTGCGTTGGACAGGTCAGCAGTTGGCTTACTCGGTCGCCAGTACCCTGCAGTTATGGCAATTGCTGCGGCGGCGGTCTCACGCAGTCCCGGTGGCGGCACCAGACAGCAGCCAGCTGCGAAATAGAAATTGCAGAATTGTTGCGATCATGGACGAGTTCACCCGCGGCTGCTTTGAACCAGAGGCAACCTTGTTGCATCTGTCGCCAGAAGACGTTGTCGCACAACTGGAAGCTTTTCAGCCTCAATTGTTCTTTATTGAGTCGGCATGGAAAGGGGTGAATGACAGCTGGAAAATGAAAGTCAGTAACAGGGCCGCAGAGCTGATCCTTGCGATTGCCTGGTGCAGATTGCATCAGGTGCCGGTTATTTTCTGGAACAAAGAAGACCCGGTACATTTCAGTACATTTTTACCTGTCGCAGCTGCGGCTGACTTTGTATTTACTACCGACGTGGATTGTGTGCCACGTTATAAAGCGGCGCTCGGTCACCAACAGGTTAGCCTGTTACCTTTCGCTGCGCAGACGCAACAGCATAATCCGCTAGAGCTATTTGACCGGAAAGACGCATTCAACTTTGCAGGGTCATATTATCTGCGCTATCCCGAACGGCAACGGGATTTTGCCGCGCTGATTGATACGGTCAAACAATTCCGACCGGTCGATATCTATGACCGCAATCACGAAAACCCGCATCCGCATTACCAGTTTCCTGAGCAGTACCGCCCCATGATCCTGGGCTCTTTGCCTTTTGATCAGATCGACAAAGCTTATAAAGGCTATCGGTTTGGTATCAACATGAATACCATCAAGCAATCGCAAACGATGTTCGCCCGACGGGTATTTGAGCTGCTGGCCAGTAATACGGTCGTTGTCAGTAATTACTCGCGGGGTGTCCGTACCCTGTTTGGCGATCTGGTTATCTGTTCAGATGACGCCGGGCAGTTGCAGCAACGTTTGTCGACTGTCTGTAGTACGGAACTGCAGTATCGAAAGTTCCGGTTGCAAGGCTTACGTAAAGTGATGCAGCAGCATACTTATCGGCACCGATTGACCCAGATTTGTCAGCTGGTGTTTGGGTTGGCACCGGCGGGAATGCAGCAGTCGGTGGCAGTGATCGCAGCAGTAAAGAGTAGTGCTGAGGCAACTGCTGTGTACCAGATGTTTATACGTCAGACCTACCCGAATAAAAAGCTGTTCTGTGTTGCTCCGCCAGAACTGCATCAGACGATGCCTGACAATCAGGTTCAGCTGTTCAATACCACAGAGCAGTTAATCCAAGCCGTGAGTAATCAATTTGATTACTGTGCATTTTATGCGGTTGAGGATTATTACGGCCCTGACTATTTGCAGGATTTAATCCTTTCGACTGCATATATTGCCGGCGCTGGTGTCGGCAAAGCGACGTATTATCAGGGGCTTACCGGCGATTTGTGCAATGACGGTTCTCAGTACCGTCAAGTTTCGGAGCTGATGTTACGTCGCGCCTTGCTGCCGTTTGCAGCGCTGGATGCTGAATTAATCGCTCAGTTTTGCCTTTCGCCACAACAGACGAGAATCAGTGGCACGACACTGCTCAGTATCGATGAGTTCAGCTATTGTGCTGACTTCAATCACTCAGCAAAACCGGAAGCGCTGACTGAATTAGTTAACGCGAATGATGTGACATTCTGTGGTATTGATCTCGACACCGAGTTACTGCCCCAAGCGTCACTGCAACCAGCTGCAGAAACGGTCAATGTTCCGCTGGTGCTGGATGAGAGTCCATTTCTGAAAATCGTCACCGCCAGACAGCTGTGTAATTTATTACCGCACCCACCGGTCCATCAGATCGGGCTGGAGTGCACAGAGAATCGTCTCAAAGTGTCTGCAGATCTGAGCGCTGATCAGCATGCTTATTTGTACTTCAATAAAAAATTCAGTCGGGAAGCAGTAAACCTGCTGAGCAATAGTCAGTTCCAGTTGCTGGCTGACGATTGCCGGGGCGATGTCAGGACAGTATTTGAATACTGGTCTGCACAAAATAAGAAACTTGGGCACTCAATCAACCGCGATGTTGGTGCCAAGCATACATTGGCTATTCCGGCTGAATGCACGATGGTGCGACTTGGATTGCGCCTGCAAGGCCAGTGCAATCTTACACTTGACCGGTTTGTCATTGGGGTAGTGCCGGAAATGCCGACAGCCGTATATGGCGTACACCGTAATCTGGTCCTCACCAAACAATACCCAGCGTATGACGATCTGTATCGTTATGGGTTTTTACATAGCCGCGTTCGTGCCTACCGGGAACAAGGGCTCGGAGTCGATATTTTCCGTCTGGGGCGGGTCAACCAGATTGGTTACCGCGAGTTTGAGAATATCGATATTGCCGGTGGTCCTGTGGCCTTGCTTGACGCGACCTTGCGCACTGGTCATTACCAGCATGTTTTGGTTCATTTGCTCGATAATAATATGTGGCAGGTACTGAAAAAACATCTGGATAAAATCAAAGTGACGGTCTGGGTGCACGGTGCTGAAATTCAGGTGTGGCAACGTAGGGCTTACGAGTTCGAGCGGTTGCCCGAAGCTGAAGTAATCAGGATGAAGAAGCTCAGTGATCAGCGGGTGAAGTTGTGGCAGGAAGTCCTGCAGTATAATCATCCGCATCTGCAGTTTATTTTTGTTTCTCAATACTTTGCAGAAGAATCATTTGCTGATATCGGCGTCCGTTTGGCTGAACAACAATATCAAATTATCCACAATTTTATTGATGGCGATTTATTTCGTTATCAGCCAAAGCCAGTTTCACAGCGACTGAAATTACTCTCGATCAGACCCTATGCCAGCCGCAAGTATGCCAATGATTTGACCGTCGCAACGATTTTGCAGCTGGCAAGTCAGGACTTTTTCGATCAACTGGATATTTGTTTGGTTGGTGATGGTGAATTGTTTGAAGAGATAACCTCGCCGCTACAACAGTTTACAAATGTCAAACTGATCAAGGGA
This sequence comes from Gammaproteobacteria bacterium, assembly GCA_027484495.1. GTDB lineage: Bacteria > Pseudomonadota > Gammaproteobacteria > Enterobacterales > Alteromonadaceae > Pararheinheimera. The sequence continues at coordinate 2,315 of JAIXSW010000011.1, read as the reverse complement.
TTTATGAATCATGCTGAGATCGCAGAGTTGCATCAGCAATACGGCGTTTTTCTGACACCAACCCGAATGGACTCGCAGGGCGTGTCCCGTGATGAGGCAATGGCTTCGGGGTTGGTGCCGATCACCACCGCGGTCGCGGCGATACCTGAATTTGTTGATGATCAATGTGGTTTTGTGGTCCCCGCTGAAAATGCTGCTGCCATGGCTGCAGCTATTGTCCGGCTTTACCATGAACCTGAGTTATTTAGCCGTTTATCCGCAGCAGCAGCGCAACGGGTCAGGACGCAAAGCGGTTATCAACAGACGATTGGAAAGTAAGTCACGTGGCTGAACCCCTGAAACTACCAGTGGATTGTGATCAGCTGAAACACCGGTTTCGCTCTTTTATTCGTGGCGATTTAACGATGCAACGGCAACACGGTTTTATGGCCAGAGCTGATGCCGCAGCGGTCAAGATTGTTTTACCGTTAAGTTGGACACATCAGGATCGGAATGTCGAATTTAACCTGCATGCATGGCGATTCTTGAGCCCATATTGGGAGTTGTTTTTCCGTGAACCAACGCTCGCGTTGTTCGATGAAATGATCGCATTGGTGCAGAGCTGGCAGACATTTGTCGATTCCGGCAAGGTATCAAAGTTCACCTGGTATGATATGTCGACAGGGATCCGTGCGGCACATTTAGGTTTATTTAAAGAGATACTTAAAGAAATTGATGCCAGCGAGGCAACAGTTAATCTCATTGATCGATTGGTCATACAGCATATTGAAAAACTCTCAAACCAAAAATTTATTACTAAAGGCAATCACGCCATCCATCAAATCAATGGATTAAGGCTACTCTGCTCGGCAACAGGTGAAAGCTCTTTAGATAGTTATTGCGAGAAAAACATCCTGTCACTGATTAACGATGCATTTGATGAAAATTATTTGTGTAATGAGAATTCGCCTTTTTACCATAAATATAATCTTTCTTTAATTGTGCAGATACAGGCAGAGTTATTTCCTAACATTAAAGATAGAATTAATGATGTATATCAAAATGCCAGATTCATCACGCCATGGCTGAGTGATGTTCATGGTGAATTTTATCAGATCGGAGATTCGGAAGGTAAGGGTGAGTCGCTGTACAATAAGATTTGTGTTAATACATTGAATGTAAATGACACAATATACACTTACAAAGACCTTTCAGCATCAGGTATGTGTTTTCTAAGAACGATGCCATTGCAACCAGCTGCAGATGCATTTTCATTTGTTTTTCATGGTACCTGTAAAACGAAAATTCATGCGCATGTTGATCATTTGAGTTTTATTCTGTTTCATCGTGGGAAGGAACTGTTCTCTGATTCAGGCAAGTACACATATAATTATGGTGCCTGGAGGGACTATTTCGTCAGTGATAGTGCCCATAACACTTTGGGCTTGGTTGATTTTCCGCTCAAGGTCGCCGACCTGTCCGTTAATAGTGTTACTGTTGATAGTATGGTGTTGGACGGCGATTATGTAGGTTTTTCGGGTAGCAGATTTATTGAAAATCGCTTTGAACACCGGCGAAAGATCACAATGAAGCCAGGTTTCGAATTGCAGATTTGTGATGAAGTCCTAAATAAAACAACCAGCCCGATTGAGATTCGATTTCATTTCTCTGAACAAGTGCAGGCTTTTGTGAAAGATGATACTTGTATGATAAGTGTCAATGATGAAAAATTCGCAGTCATGCATCTTGATTCAGGTTTCTTGAATATAGAAGTCGTAGCAGGCCAAATGGAGCCTCATATTCAAGGGTGGGTGAGTCGTAGCTATCACGAAAAACAACCTTCACAAGTTTTAATCGTTCAGTACCCTGCAGAGGTCACGCGGATTAATACTTTGATAAATCTCATTTAAAACTGACTGGCACGCTGACGAATTGCTTGCATCATGCCGATTGGTACGAACATGTGTCTGTTTATTAATGTATAAACGTGAGCATTATTTCAAGGGCTTAATTTTATTATGGCAAATATGATCCCAAGTAAGAAGACGCGACTGGTCTACCTGGTCAGTCATGGCCTGTCTTACGCCAGTAATGGTTATGCCATCAGGACTCACGGTATTGCCAAAGCATTGCAGCAAGCGGGTCTTGATGTGATTTGTCTGGTAAGGCCTGGAAGGCCCTGGGATTTTGGCGCATTACATGATGCCATCCCGTTGGAGGTCGTCAAAGATGACGTCCGTTATATTCATAGCCGCTGGCCCGACGTCATGCCGGCATCTGCAGAATTACAGCTCGAACAGTCGGCGGCGCTCTTCCGCGAATTATTTGCCGTCTAT
>JAIXSW010000111.1 GCA_027484495.1 Gammaproteobacteria bacterium | reverse complement strand
TGTTCTGGCTCTGGGCGCTGGCGTATGTGTTCTGGGGCACTTTGGTCAGTAAACGGCAGATGCAAAAACAGATGCATCAGGCGCAGTTGCAGCAACTGACCAATCAGCTGAATCCGCACTTTTTATTTAATGCACTCAATAGCATCCGCGCGCTGATTTATGAAGATCAGGACAAAGCGGCGGCCACTGTAACCCAACTGTCCGAGCTGTTCCGCTTTCATTTGCAGGCACATTTAAAGCCGTTATCGACGCTGGCCGACGAATGGCAAATTGCCTCGCAGTATTTGCAGATTGAGCAGGTGCGGCTGGAACAACGGCTGCAACTCGACCTGCAGTTTGACGAGCAGTTGTGGCAGCAAAAACTACCAACGTTGAGCCTGCTGACGCTGGTGGAAAACGCGATTAAACATGGCATTGCGCCACTGCCACAAGGCGGTCGGCTCTGGATAAAAAGCCGCCCGGTCGCCAATGGCTGGCAGCTGATCGTCGGCAATAGTTGTGCTTGCCTCAGCAGCACACACGGTACCCGCACAGGCCTGAAGAATCTGCGCCAGCGCCTGGCGTTATTGCCAGGCCGACATGGTTTGCATATCGAGCCGCAGCTGGACCAATATCAGGTCACTATCGAACTGGAAGCCGGTTCGCTGGATCTGTCAACCGACCCGCAATCGCAATTCTCCCCTACTGAAATGGAGCTTCACCATGTGGAAAACGCTGATCGTCGATGACGAACGCCTGGCGCGCAGCGAGCTAAAACGCCTGCTGCAGGCCCATCCCAACATTGAGATTGTCGCGGAAGCCGACAGTGCAGACAGCGCGCGCGACATGCTGGCCGCACAACCCGACATCGCGCTGGTGTTTCTGGATATTCAGATGCCAGGTTGCACCGGGCTGGAACTGGCAGCAGAACTTAGACCCAACTTGTTTTTTGTGTTTTGCACGGCGTTTGACAGCTATGCGCTGGACGCCTTTGCGCTCAATGCGCTGGATTATCTGGTCAAACCGATAGTTCCGCAGCGTCTGGCGCAGAGTTTAAGCCGGCTGCCAGCTGCTCAGGCTGGCGCTGCTACGCCAAGCGACAACGCCAATCAAAACTATCTGCCCGATCATCACGGTTTATTGCTGAAGTTCGGCGAAAACAGCCGGATTGTGCGGTTAAGTGAAATCAGCCGCTTTGAATCTGTTGGTAATCACAGCGCGGTGTATACGCCTTATGGCAAAAGTTTTGTATTAAGTTCGTTATCCCGCATCGAACAACGACTCGACCCACAGCAGTTTTTTAAAGCCAGCCGCGCCGACATTATCCGCATCAGCACCATCACAGCGTTAGAACCCGGCGTTGCCGCCGGCAGCATGCTGGCGATATTACAGGACGGCCAACAGATCGACGTCAGCCGCCGTCAGGTGCAACAGCTGAAAACGTTATTTGGCGGGTTTTAAACTTGGCTCTGGGTTGGCGCGCCGCAAATTGCCGCGATCAATTGCAACCCACGCTTTAGTTCAGCCTCGCTGATATTGGCGATGCCGATCACCACGCCGGCCGCAGTCTCGCCGGCAAACTGATATTTCGACAACAGCGCCGGTGCATAGCCTGCGGCAGCCAGTCGCTGTTGTAGCAAAGGGCCATCAAACGACGATTGCATCGCAGCCGGGCAACGCAGCACTAAATGTAACCCGGCGTGCAGCGCATGTAGCTGCCAGTCCGGTAAATACTGGCTGGCCAGTTGCTGCGCCAGCTGTTGTTTCTGCTGATACAATTTGCGCATTTTACGCAGGTGCCGGCTGAAATGGCCTTCGCTGATAAAATCGGCCAGTGCGGCTTGCGTCAACAGCGGGACATCACCGTGGATGGCCTGCACTATCGCAGCCGCGCGCTGGATCAGTGCCGCCGGCGCCACCAGATAACCGAGCCGCAATGCCGGCAACATGGTTTTGCTAAAACTGCCGACAAAAATCACGCCCTGCCCCTGTGCCAATCCCTGCAGGCTGGCTACAGGCCGGTGTTTAAACTGAAACTCGCTGTCGTAGTCGTCTTCGACCAGCCAACAGCCGTGTTGCCGCGCCCACTGCAGAATCGCCAAACGCTGTGCTAACGGCATAATGCCGCCCATTGGGTATTGATGGCCTGGCGTCAGAAACAACGCTTTGCAATGCTGCTGCGCCGCCAAATCTTCTGCTGTCACACCTTCAGGCCCGGCAGCATCCAGATAACCAATGGCTAAATCCTGCAATTGCAGCGCCTGGCGCAGCCGGCCGTAACCCGGCGATTCCATCAGTACTTTGTCGCCGCGCGCCGCGACGAGCATCGCCGCAACATAAAGCCCCTGCTGCGCGCCGGCCGTGATCAGGATTTGCTGTTCAGTGCAATGCACTTGCCTGGACTGTTGCAGATATAGGCTTAACGCCTGACGCAAAGGCAAATAGCCCAGCACATCACCGCCAACGCCTAATAGCGGTCGGGTGGCATGGCGCTGTAATAACCGCTGCCAGATGCGATACGGAAAAGCACTGAGGTCCGGCACGCCAGGCTCGAGCAGACCGGTCTTAAATGGTGTTGCTGCCTGAGGCAACTTCTCTGCGCTGCTGTGCGCCTTTGTGTTGGCGTTGGTGCTAGCGCTTTGCGGCAAGCCGTGGCTGTTAGCAACACGGCTGGTTTGAAAATAAGCATCAGGCAATTGGGTGATGATGCAATAGCCCCGGCCGGGCTGGCCTTGCAGATAACCTTCCGCCACCAGCTGCGCCAATGCAGCATTGACCGTATTGCGACTGAGCTGCAGTTCGCTGGCCAATACCCGGCTCGATGGCAGCAATGCACCACTGGGCCAGAGCCCGCTTAACAATGGTTGCCGCAACGCCTGATACAGCTGCCACTGCAAACTGCCTTCGCCACTCAGCCGAATGCTATCGGGTTCAATGCGCATAACTGGATCCATCAATTTATTAAAACTGGTTCTTTTGATAGAACCAATTGCCTTTTAAGCTGCATTTAACCAGCCATTGCTCACCAACGCCAGCCAGTTTTTTCAGGAGTTTTGTATGCATCCCACCACCAACCAACATTTCACCACCACGGGTGTCGCTCTGACGATCGAAGTGGAAGCCTGGCAGCCGGAACGACTGGATGAATATCTGGCGCTGTACCGCTCGTCCGGTATCAAGCGGCCACTGGCGGACAGCGCCCGGATGGCACGACTATTTAGCGGTGCCAATCTGACACTAAGTGCCCGTATCGACGGCAAATTGGTCGGGCTGGCCCGTTGTTTAAGCGACGGCGCTTTTGTTTGTTACATTGCCGATTTACTGGTGGCCGGCGATCTGCAGCACTCAGGCATAGGCCGGTTATTGTTACAGGCAGTTGCTGAGCACAGCGGCCCAGAGGTTCAACAACTGCTGTTAAGTGCGCCGACTGCGATGGGTTATTACCCCAAGGTTGGCTTTCAGTCCATCAGCAATGCTTTTGCTATTCAGCGTCAACAATAAATCTCCAACAGCTGTATATGGCGCGCGCCAGAGGTTTCCAATGATTCCGACTTACACCCCAGCCCATTTTTTACTGGATGATCCGCAACTAATCCGGCAGTTTTTGCAACAGCATTATTTTGGCTTGTTGCTGACCGCAGATTTACAGCTCAGCGCGATACCGTTTTTGTTTGAATGGGCGCAACCCACTGGCCTGACCGGCAGCGTGTATGGCCATTTAGCGGCACAAAACCCGCAGCTGCAAAGCCTGCAGGATGGCGATAGCGTGAAACTGGTGATTCAGGGCCCGCATGCTTATGTCGCAGCAGAGTGTTATCAACAGCAACCGCAGGTGGCCACCTGGAATTACAGTCTGGTAGAAGTAAGCGGCACAGTGCAGTTATTGGATGCCAGAAGTACGCTGGCGCTAGTGCGCAGACAACAAGCCAAGGCCAATCAAGCGGTACCGCAACAGGTGCAGGATAGTTTTGTTAGCCAGGCGGCCGGCCGTGCTCCAGAGCGGCGCCAGAGCAATCTTGCCTATGAAAAGCAGCTGTCTGCTGCCATTACCGGCTTTGTGGTCAGGATCGAATCACTGCACGCCAAAATGAAGTTATCGCAGAATAAAACGCCA
>JAIXSW010000280.1 GCA_027484495.1 Gammaproteobacteria bacterium | reverse complement strand
TCCCGCATCATTTCAATCTCGCTGAAATGATTGATTTTGCTGGTGTTCAGGAAAATCTGCTGCTGCTCATGACTCAGCTGCGCCTGCAACTGGCCGAGCTCATCGTTGACCAGAATGCCATTTTCATAATCGAGCGCAAAAGCGCGTGGATTCAGATTATGACCGGTAAACAAATGCCGGCGGCCGTCAACGCTGACGCCTTTTAAGTGATAACTGTTGTCTTCGTGTTTCCATAGCCGGATATCCAGCAGACCTTGATCGATGAATGCCTGATTCCGTTTCACAAACTTGCGCAGGATGGTCTCGTACAAGTACGGCAGACCGCCAATCCGGCTAAAGCGCTGCGTCGGTGGGATATAAAAATCGTTGGCGGTTTTATCACCGACGACGATAGTTACTTTGACGCCACGTTTGAGGCATTTGCGCAGCGCCTTGGCCAGCACCGGTGGCGGGTTAAAATACGGTGTGTAAATCAGCACGTCTTTTTCAGCCAGCGCCAGAATAGCCAGTAACGTTTGATTTAACTGATTTTTTAACCGCCCCATCCCCATCAATAGACTGGCGCGCAGCGGCGCATCCGATTTGTCCTGTTGTGGGTAGCGATTGGCGCGGGCATGTTTCAGCCAGCCGCGGTGATGCGGTTTGTAGTGCTGAGCCAGCAGCGGGTCGTCCGACAACAAACTCTGGACTACTTGCGCCTGATCCAGGATCTGCTGATGACCGGCAACAAAGGCGTCGGCCAATGGCTGATTGTGGATCAGCAGATAGCGGTCGGCGCGATAACGCACCGGCACGCCCATATAGACATTATTCAGCGACGCGCCGGAATACAGCAGGGTGTCGTCAAACACAAAACCTTTTAAATGCAGCACACCAAACAGCTCACGCCGTTTCACCGGCACACCGAGAATTTGGATTTGTTCGGTATATTCGGCGCCAATTTCCCGATAAAAATCAGCATTGGTTTTCATGCCGGCCTGGCCAATCAGACCACGGCGGGCGCGGTGAAAATCGACATAGACGCGGATATCCAGCTGCGGATTTTGTTGTTTGGCCTGATACAAGGCCCGCAATACTTCTTCACCGGCTTCGTCGGCCTGCAAATATAATGCGGTTAGTACGATACGCCGGCGGGCGCCGGCGATAAGTTCTAATACTTTGGCTTTGTATTCAGTGGCATGGCACAGTATTTCTACTGCGGCTGCTTCAAACGCCGTAGCCGGCAATGCTGCCAGCCGGCGTTTGTTTAACATCTGTCCTAACATAGGTCCGTAGATCCCTGCGGTTGTCGGTGTTGCAACGCCGGCTTCTGTGACCGGCTGGCATTGAGCTTGTGCTCAGAAAACCGGGCTATTATGCGGCAAAGTCCAAGCGCTGGCAAAACGGCCGGCACAGCGCCGCCACAAAACGCCGATCAGGCTGTGCCACCAACCGTCATGCTGTCCAGCTTCAACGTAGGCTGACCCACGCCAACCGGCACGCTCTGGCCTTGTTTACCACAAACGCCGACTCCGGCGTCGAGCTTCAGATCCCGGCCGACCATCGATACTTTCTGCATCGCTTCCGGACCATTCCCAATCAGCGTGGCACCTTTAATTGGCGCGGTAATTTTACCATCTTCAATCAGGTAGGCTTCACTGGCCGAAAACACAAACTTGCCGGACGTGATGTCGACCTGACCGCCGCCGAAATTCGGCGCATAAATGCCTTTTTTCACTGAGGCGATGATTTCTTCCGGCGCATACTCACCGGCCAGCATATAAGTGTTGGTCATCCGCGGCATCGGCAGATGCGCAAAGGACTCACGCCGACCGTTACCGGTCACCGGCACATTCATCAGCATCGCATTGTGTTTATCCTGAATGTAACCCTTCAGAATACCGTTTTCGATCAGTACGTTATATTGGCCAGGTGTCCCTTCGTCATCAATATTCAGCGAGCCACGCCGGCCGGATAAAGTACCGTCATCGACGATAGTGCAGTGTTTGGACGCCACTTGTTCGCCAATGCGGCCAGAGAACGTTGAGGCACCTTTGCGGTTAAAATCCCCTTCGAGGCCATGGCCAACTGCTTCATGTAACAACACGCCCGGCCAGCCGGCGCCGAGGACCACCGGCATCATGCCGGCCGGGGCATCGATCGCGGTCAGATTGACCTGCGCCTGACGCACCGCCTCACGGGCGTAGCTCATCCAGCGCGGCTCGCCGTCCAGATCTTCACTGAAATAGGCATAACTGGTACGGGCGCCACCACCGGCACTGCCGCGCTCACGCCGGCCGTCCTGCTGCAACAACACTGAGCAGTTCAGTCGCACCAAAGGCCGGATATCGGCGGCATAAGTGCCATCGCTGGCAGCCACCAGCATTTCTTCATAAACACCGGATAAACTGACCATCACCTGTTCGGCGCGGCTGTCCAGCGTGCGGATAAAAGCTTCCATCTGGTGCAGCATCGCCACTTTTTCGGTATTGGTCAGACTTTGCAGCGGCTCACAAGGCAAATAGATGTCGCTGTTGGCTGATTTGCTGAATGCTTTGACCTGACCTTGCTGGCCATGTGCCGCGATACCACGCGCCGCCGTTGCCGCAGTTTGCAGGGCTTGTTTGGAAATGGTGTCAGCATAGGCAAAACCGGCTTTTTCGCCGGTCACGGCCCGCACACCGACCCCACGTTCGATATTAAAAGAGCCGTCTTTGACCAGACCATCTTCCAGTACCCAGGATTCATGCACGCTGGACTGAAAATACAGATCCGCATAATCCAGCTGATGCGCAAACAGGAAACTGAGACTGTGCGCCACATCCTGATCGGTCAGGTCGCTCGCGGCGATCAGATTCTGTTCCACTGCATTTAGCATCGCGATATTGCTCATAGCCTCTCACTTTTAAATTGGGTCACGGTTTAACCGGTAACTTTGAAATTGATTATGGGCCGCCAGCGGCATTTTGCTGCGTACGCTGGCCACCTCGTTTAAATCGATCCGGACTGAGATTAGCCCGGGTGCAGTGCCAGCATCCGCCAGCACCTGACCCCAGGGGTCAATAATCAGACTATGGCCATAAGTCTGGCGACCATTAGCATGGGTGCCGGTTTGCGCCGGCGCCAGCAAAAAGCTCTGCGTTTCAATCGCCCGCGCCCGCAGCAGTGTATGCCAGTGCGCGGCCCCCGTCACTGTGGTGAACGCCGACGGCAGGCATAACAGATTCATGCCCTGCTGGCGCAACAACTGAAACAGTCCCGGAAAACGCACATCATAACAAATCGCCAGGCCGGCTTTGAGCACGCCCAGATCCGCCACTGTTACTTTATCGCCAGGCATCGTTGCCGCCGATTCACGGTAACTGGCGGTATGGTCACTGACATCGGCGTCAAACAGATGAATTTTCTGATAATCCGCGACCAAAGAGCCATCCGGTCCAAACAACAGACTACTGGCGCTGAACCGGGTCGGATCTGCGCTTTGGGTTGGTAAAGTGCCGACCAGCAGATAAATCTGCTGCTGGCGCGCCAGCTGACTGAGCTGTTGTTGCAGCGGGCCTAGCACGCTGTGATGATCGGCCAGCGGCTCGGCAATAACCAGATTCGCGCCATCAGCACCGGCAAAACATAAAGCGCCTTCCGGCAAGGCAACCAGCTGTGGCCGCTGCGCCGGGATTTGCTGCAACAGCTTGGCGATTTGCTGCAGGTTGTCGGCCGGATCCGGGCTGCTGCACAGCTGCAATGCGGTCAGTTGCCAGATTGAGGTGTCAAGATCAGTCCCGATATCAGTCATGTTGCACTCCGCCAGCGTCGATCTTCGGGGTATCTTCAACCGGTTTGGCTTCTGGCATTGGCCGATCTGGCGCCAAAGCACCTTCCACCGGCGCTTCTGGCAACAGCGGACTCGGCTGCGCCGCCTCTTCAGCGATGGCTGGAGTTGTCGCTAATGGCGGTTTCACTGGTTTTGGTAACGCATCGGCCGGGATCGTGACTTTTTTGCTGTTCCGCTCCAGCTCAGTCACGGTCGGATTATCGAGGTCGCCGGTGACACTGAAATTAATTTTTGAGATCACTTCCGCCGACTGGAACATTTCATCGAGCGCATAAGCCGCCACACCGGACACCGGATTGACCATCCAGGCCAGGATCACCGGCAGGCTCGACGTCACTTTCGGGCTAAATGCCATTTGATAATCAATTTGCCGCGCTTTTAAATCTGCTTCGCCAGACATTTCGATATCGCCGGCGACCCCGTCCACTTTGGTATCTGCCGTACTGGAAACGCCTTGATCAATTTGCATCGAGCCGCGCATGCTGTTGTAGAAAAAACCTTTGGCAAATACATCGCGAAAATCCAGTCGCAACTTACGCACCAGCGAATCGAGACTGAACAACGAGAAAATACGCGTACCGCCATCACTGACTTCAACCAGCGAGCCTTCACCGAGATCCCAGCCGATACCACCGCTTAAGGTCTGGCGGTTAAACTGGAACGGCGTGCCTTGCCAGCTCAGTGCGTCCAGCGTGATTTTGGCTTTGCTGCCGCTCATACTGCGGCTTAAATCATATTCCTGCATCAACTGGCCAAAGGCCGGGCTTTGCAGCGTGCCGCTTAACCGGGTCTCGCCGAGGCCGTCGTCTTTTTGCCAGTCGCCTTGCATTGTCCAGCGATGGCCGTCGCGCTGGCTGGTGAATTCACTCAGAGTCCAGCTGCTACCGTCGCCGTGCGCTTTGGCATTCACTTCACCAAGGTCATAATCACCGACAATACAGGCCTTGCAATGCAACTGGATCGGCGGCAAATCGGCCAGCCAAGGCATCGGCGTTAATTTGGCAAAGGCTTCGGCTTCCAGCGCGGCGTAATCGGGTTTTTGCGCCGCTTCCGCTTCCAGCAATTGCTGGGCTTTTAACTCGGCCGCAGCCAGTTTCGCCGCTTGCTGATTGGCAAAAATCAGCTGCAACCGGCTCAGGTCGGCTTTGATGCCATCTTTCTGCAACTGACGGGAAAACCACAGATCGCCTTGTGCTTCGTCGGCATTGAGATTGAGCTGATAACTGTCAGGCTGTGGCGTCAGATGAAAACGCAGCTGGTGCAAAAATACATCATCAAATAGCTGAAGCTCGCCGATCCGGCCATTCACTGCCGACAAGGGCGGAAACAGCGCATCTTCGCCCGGCGTTATAGCCGCCAGCTGGTTTTGCAATAAGCCAATCCACGGCAACAGCTCTGCCTGTTCCAGGTTGACATCGATATAAAAACCGTCCTGCAGCTGGCTACTGGGCAGGCCAAGACTTAACAAAGCACCGGTGATTTTGCCGCTTTGCTGATCTAACCGCGCCTGCAACTGCGCCTGATCGCCATAGCGCATCTCGATCTCGGAGCCTTGCGCGTTGCCTTTACTTTGTAACAAGACCGTGGCACCGTCGGCCGCGGTTTTGCCAAAAGGCGCCGGTAGCTGCAGCTCGGCGGCCGCTAAATCCATCAGCGCGGTCGATTCGTAATTAAAGCCGGTTTGCGGCAGCTGAATATTCAGATCCCAGCTGAAATTGGCCTGACCTTTTCCGAGGACCTGCCAGTCTTCCGACACCAGCGCCAGCAGCTTATCGATCTGTTGTTCGCCATGCGCTTTGAGCTGGACCTGATAACCTTCCGCCTGCTGCGCGCCGTGCAAAGTGGCATTCAGCGGCACGCCGTGGCTGACAAACATCAGTTTATCACTGTCGATTTTGTCGTTATCAAACTGCAGATGGCCTTGCAACTGTTCCACCGCGACGGCCGGCGCACGGATATTCAGCTGATTGGCAAAAAACTCCACGTCGCCAAGCGCCCGCACACCGGTCTTTTTCAAACCAATCTGCAGCTGTACTTTGGCGTTCACCAGACCACTGACGCCGAGATAATCCAGCGTGGCGCCGACCGATTCACTGAGCGGCGATGCCAGCATCAGCCCCGTCACCGCTTCAGCCTGCGTCTGACGACCGATATCGATCAGCAGCGTCTCGGCGTGAAATAAATCCGGGATCCGCGCCGTCACGCCATCTTCCAGCGCGACGTCAAACAACTGACCGGCCTGGCTTTGGATCAACATGCCGGCGTTTTCAAACAACAGCTCAGCCTGCATGCCCTTAATTACCGGCCAGTGCGGGTCAAACGAAAATTCGGTGTCGGCGATAAACGCCTGCGCCTGAAAAATACCGTTGTGCTTGTCGTAAGGGAAATCTTTAAAAGCACCGTGCCATAACACCCGCGCTACCGGGATTTGGCCGCTGATCAGCGCCGGTGTCAGGTAATTGATCACCGACTCCGGCATATGCCGGGTTGGGAAATAATGCCGCGCGTCGGCGACCGGTACTTTGCGCAGTTCACCCAGCAAGGTCATGCCAGGTTTGTCACCGAGGTCCAACACCAGCTGAGCATCTGCTTCGATTTGCGGATGACGTAAGCTGAGCCGCGGGATCTGCACGCGCCACTGGCCCTGTTGCTGCAGCACTTCAATCCGCGTCTGCAGACTCTGGTACGGCGTGGCCCGGCTGAACGCTTCGCCCCAGCTCAAAGCGCCATCCATGCCCTGTAAATCCAGCATCACATAATCCGGGCCAGCACTGAAATGGCCCGTCAGGCCGGTTAAACCTGGGACATCGTCGACCGCGACTGAACTGAAATCGATAAAATCGCCGCTGACAAACCATTGTTTATCATTCAGTTGCATGCCGAGCTGGGTAATACGCGCATCGGTCTGAAACGACAGAATTTTTCTAAGCGCCGTTGAATCTTCGGCAAACAGCTGCGCCAGTGGCACCGCCGCCTGTAATTGCAGCTGCTGTAACGAACCGGAATACACACCTTGCTGACTGACTAACTGCAGCTGAAAATCGTGCCAGCTTTGCGCCCCCGACGTCAGCGTCAGCTGGCTCGACAATAACTGCCAGCCATCAGCCGTGGGTTGCCATAACAGCTGGCCTTTGCCAAGGCTCAGCTGCTGAGTTTGGTCGTCTTGTCGCCACATCAGGCGGTTTTCAGCCAGACCAATCTGAATTTGTTGCAAGGTGCCGCCGGCGATCTCGCCCCAGGCCTGAAAATTGATGTCGGCGCGCGCCAGTTTGCGCGTCTCCGGCAACAGAGTTTCGAACCAGGGCAAGACGTTCAGATCATTGCTGGACAGATACAACTGGCCGCGGCTTTTCGCCAGACTGTCGCCGGTTAAATCGAGGATAAAAGCGATGGCATTGCCGGTGACGCCTGAAATCACCACTTCACCGGATCCCTGATGGCGTTCGCCGGCATTCAGCCAGGCCAACCGGCGGATCTGCATCTCAATCGGTGGGGTATATTGCGAGCGTAAGGTCAGTTTGCTGTCGACCAGCGTGAAGTTTTTCAGTTGCTGAAACAGCAGTTGTTCGACGGCGCTGAGCAGCGGTTCCGGGTCCGTCGCGGGCGTTTCGGTGTTTTGTTGTAACAAACGCTGGCTGTCGATAGTCAGGTGCAGACCCGACAGTTCAAAGTCGTCAGCTTTCAGTTGCAAACTGGTCAGGCTGGCCCAGAAATCGAGGCGGACGCGCAGCTCTGCAACCTCCAGCAGCGTATCGCCCGCCGGTGTTTGTACGGCCATTTGTTGCAGTAACAAGGCCGGACCACTGGATTGCCAGGCGGCGCTAAGCTGGCCTATCCGTACCGGCGCGCCATATTGTGCAGCGATAAACTGCTCAATATCGGTTTTATAACCGGTGGCGTAAGGCAGGCCCACCCGCAGCAACGTGACCAGCGTGGCAAGCAGCACCACTCCGACCGCAAACAGCAGCCAGAGTTTATGCAGACAAAACCAACCGGCACGCTGAAGTCGCGCCACTACATCATCACCACGTCAAATTGTTCCTGGGTATATTGCGGCTCAATCACTACGCTGATTTGCTTACTGATAAAGACTTCAAGCTCAGCCAGGTTATGGTATTCATCGTTGATTAAAGCATCCTTAACGGCCGGCGATGCATACACCATGAATTTGTCGGTGGCATAGGCGCGATTGACGCGAACAATTTCCCGCATGATTTCAAAGCATACGGTTTCAACCGTTTTCAATGAACCACGGCCGGCACAGACCGGGCATTCGGTACACAGCACATGTTCCAGGCTCTCGCGGGTGCGTTTGCGCGTCATTTCCACCAGGCCCAAAGCGGAAAAACCATGAATATTGGTTTTGGTTTTGTCGCGGGACAGCGCGATTTCGAGACTGTGCAACACACGGCGCTGATGCTCTTCGCTTTGCATGTCGATAAAATCGATGATGATAATGCCACCGAGATTGCGCAGCCGCAGTTGACGGGCAATCGCCTGCGTCGCTTCGGTGTTGGTATTAAAGATGGTTTCTTCCAGATTGCGGTGGCCGACAAAAGCACCGGTGTTGACGTCAATTGTCGTCATCGCTTCGGTTTGATCGATGATCAGATAACCGCCGCTTTTCAGTGGCACTTTGCGATCGAGCGCGCGCTGAATTTCGTTTTCGACATCAAACAGGTCGAAGACCGGCCGCTCACCGGGGTAATACTCGAGTTTTTCCGTCATCTGCGGAATAAACTCTTCGGTGAAGGCATGCAGCGCCTGCCAGGTCATTTTCGAATCAACCCGCACCCGCTCTAAATCACTGCCGACAAAGTCGCGCAGGATGCGAAACGCCAGCGTCAAATCTTCATATAACATCGCTTCTTTGCGGTGTTTTTGTTTGCGCTTCTGGATTTTGGCCCAAAGTTTTTTCAAAAACCGCGCATCTTGCAACAATTCAACTTCACAGGCGCCGTCCGCTGCGGTCCGGACAATAAAGCCGCCATTATCATCGTCCAGGCAAGTGGAGACGATGTCTTTTAAGCGCTGACGCTCGGCATCTGACTCAATGCGTTGTGACACGCCGACATGCGGTGAACCCGGCATAAACACCAGATAACGCGACGGCAGCGTGATGTCGGTGGTCAGCCGCGCACCTTTGGTGCCCAGTGGATCTTTCACCACCTGGACCAGCAGATACTGGCCTTCATGCACCAGCAGCCGGATGTCTTTGACCGCAGAAACTTTCACTTCAGGATCATGCGCATCGCGCTGCACAATATCGGATGCATGTAAAAAGGCGGCTTTATCCAGCCCAATATCAACAAATGCGGCCTGCATGCCGGGTAATACCCTGCTGACTTTGCCGATGTAGATATTGCCAACCAGACCATGACGCGCCTGGCGTTCGATATGCACTTCTTGCAACACGCCGTTTTCGATCAGCGCGACCCGGGTTTCACTCGGTGTGACGTTGATCAGCAGTTCTGCACTCATGAAGCCTCCGGCAATGTCGCCAATAAGGCGGCAGTTTCATATAACGGCAAGCCGACCACAGCAAAATAACTGCCATGAATTTTTTCGATAAAACGCCCGCCCAGCCCCTGAATACCATAACCACCGGCTTTGTCAGCCGGCTCACCACTGCGCCAGTAGTCCTGCATCTGCGCTGGCGTCAGCGCACCGAACCAGACATCGGTCGCGACGGTCACGGCCTGAGGCTCGTGGTTCGCATCCAGACACAGCGCCACGGCGGTATACACCTGATGGCCCCGGCCGCTTAATAACCGCATCATGCGCAGAAAATCTGCTTCGTCCTGTGGTTTGCCAAGGATCTCGCCATCGACCACCACAATGGTATCGGCGCCCAAAGTCGGCAGCGGCTGTGACTGCACGGCAAAACCGGCCTGCGCTTTAGCCTTTGCCAGCCTGGATACATAATCAGCGGCGTTTTCGCCGGGCAATACCGACTCGTCGATCGGCGCCTGAACTACGACAAAATCAACACCCAGCTGCGCCAACAGTTCACGGCGACGGGGCGAGGCAGAAGCAAGAGCGACAGCGGTCATATCATTGAATCTTCAGTTGACGGCGCATCCGGCGCAAAAATAGGAAAACATAAGGCCAGACTAACATACCGGTCAGCACCGGCCACAAATAAGCGGCGCGGAAATAAACGCCGGTCAGAAAATGGCTGAGCCAGAACAGTAACAAGTGATACAAGGCCAGTAACATGCCGATTAATAAGGCTTGCTGCAGGATAGAAAAGTTCCGGATTTTCAGATAATTAGCCGCAACAATAAAAGTGACCACACTATAGCCGAAGGCATTCACGCCAAGCACAGTGCCCACCATCACGTCGACCAGAAAACCAACAACAAACGCCGTACCAATGCTGGCCCGGTGTGGCAACGCCAGCACCCAGTAACACAACACTAATAACGGCCAGTCGGGCCGGAATAGTTTCACTTCAGCCGGCAGTGGCATCACCGCCAGCAATAACGCCAGCAGCAGGGTCAGATGGATCCATAAAAAGCGCCAGTTATTTTGCATTATTTGCGCTCCGTATCAGCCGCTTCCGGCGGGGCGACAATTTCCGGATCAGCCACTGTGGTGCCCTGATGCGGCCACACCAGCAACACATAACGGATGCGGTCCAGCATGGCGTAAGGTTCGGCCGTCACTTGCAAAAATGGCAGGCGGGCATCGCGGTACACTTTGGTGACGCGGCCAATCGGATAACCTTCCGGAAATACACCATCAAGGCCAGAGGTTAACAGGCGGTCACCTTCGACCACGTCGGTGCTGTGCGGTAAATGGATCAGCCGCAGCGAGTTTGCCTGGCCAATGCCTTCGGCCACCACACTTAAGCCGGTGCGTTCAACCCGGCCGGAGATGGCGTGGGTATTATCGGCGATCAGAATGGCGCGGCTCGACGTAGGGCCAACACTGACCACCTGCCCCAGCACGCCTAAATCGTCGATCAACGGCTGGCCAATCGTCACGCCGTCATTGCTGCCTTTATTCAGTACGATTTGATGACTGAATGGATGGCTGTACACCGCCAGCACTTCAGCGATCAGACGTTTGCCTTCCGTGACCGGACTGGCGCCGAGCAACGCCCGCAGTTTGTCATTTTCCTGCTGCAAAAACTGCAGACGTTGCAACTGGCCGTTTTGCAGCAGCAAGGTGTCTTTCAGTGTTTGGTTTTCTTCGAGGATTTTTTGTTGCGATTTAAACTGTTCGGAGGCACCGAACATCAGGTCTTGCGGCAAATTCGCGAGGTAAAACAATGGGCTGACGGCAGCGGTCAGATAACTGCGCAACTGGGCTGAACTGCTGGTGTAGTGATCCAGCACAATCAGACCACCACTTGCCAGCAGCGCAAAAAATAAGCGCAGCGGCAGTGAGGGTCCGCGATCAAAGATAGGTTTCATCGACGTGGCTGCCGGACAGGTTCAGTTAGTCGTAACTGAACACGTCACCGCCGTGCACGTCGATCATTTCCAGTGCTTTACCACCGCCCCGCGCCACGCAGGTTAATGGATCTTCAGCCACGACTACCGGAATACCGGTTTCTTCCATCAGCAGGCGATCGAGGTCACGCAGCAAAGCGCCACCGCCGGTCAGGACCATGCCGCGCTCAGAAATGTCTGACGCCAGCTCTGGTGGTGATTGTTCCAGCGCGACCATCACGGCCGACACGATACCGGCTAATGGTTCCTGCAATGCTTCGAGGATTTCGTTGCTGGTCATGGTGAAACTGCGAGGTACACCTTCTGCCAGATTGCGGCCGCGCACTTCAATTTCCAGAATTTCATCGCTTGGGTAGGCAGAGCCGATTTCCATTTTGATGCGCTCTGCGGTGGCTTCACCAATCAGGATACCGTAGTTACGGCGGATGTAGTTGATGATGGCGTCGTCAAATTTGTCACCGCCGATGCGGACAGAAGATGAATACACTACGCCGTTTAATGAAATCAGTGCCACTTCAGTGGTACCACCACCGATATCAACTACCATAGAACCGGTCGCTTCCGATACTGGCAGGCCCGCGCCAATCGCTGCGGCCATTGGTTCGTCAATCAGATAAACTTCACGGGCACCGGCGCCCTGGGCTGATTCACGGATCGCACGGCGTTCCACTTGAGTAGAACCACAAGGTACACACACCAGCACGCGTGGGCTTGGACGCAGGAAACTGTTGCTGTGGGCTTGTTTGATAAAATGCTGCAGCATTTTTTCGGTCACGTAGAAATCGGCGATCACGC
>JAIXSW010000504.1 GCA_027484495.1 Gammaproteobacteria bacterium | reverse complement strand
GCTCTGATGAGCCTCTGGTCTGAGGTCTGGACTCCGACGGAAACAGCCGGACTATAGCAGTTTTCGTCATTCGTTACCAGAATGGCATGATGGTGGCACTATAAGTGTTGGAAATAGTGGATATAGCGGAAAATGATGAAAGAAAACTACATTATAGGCTGGAGTGGCCAAAAAGCCTGACATTGCTGTTGGAGTCGCTCCAGCCATTGCGCCAAAGAGATCGCTGGTAAATCAAGCGCATGCCGACTGTTTTTATACAGCGCTTCCAGTGTATCCGGCTGCGTGGCGCCTCCCCAGAAATACAATTCTGTTAGGACCCAGCCAAATTGCAGCAATAACTGCGCTGCTTGTTGCTGGCTATAGTCAGCTTGAAGCCCCGGTGTCGTGCGAAAATTCAATACGGCATCTTGCCATAACATTTTTGCGCCGGTTGCAGCCAGTAACTGTGCGGTTTGCCGCAAACTTTCTGCATCTTGCCAGATTAAGGTTCGGCATTCGCTGACGATAGAGGCGTTGTTTCGACCAGGCCGGTGTAGTGGCTGATGCCGTAATGCTTCGTGTTGCTGCAATTGCAGATTAAAACAACCGGCGATTAGCTTTGCCTGATTTGCCGTTAAATCAACGCGTCGGGTCTGCGCTGCCAGTAACTGCAGTGCCTGGCTGAATACGATGTCGAGTTGATTAAACCAGTGCTGCCAGGGTTGTGCACAGAGCGCTGTTTGTTGTGCCAGCCAGGATTGCCGCAGCAGCACCGGCAGTTGTTCAGTGCCAATTAAAGCCAGGGCGTGGCGGAGATCTTTAATCGGAGTATGTTGTCGGCTGAGTTCTGACGCTGCGTTACAGAGTAACTGACCAAATGCCGGATGGTCTTGTAAAAAGCTGACCTGTCGATTTATCGGCCAGTCTGGATTCAGTTGTTGGATCAACGCCAGTGACATCGGCTCCGGATCCGCAGTTTCCAGCAGGTCTTTGGCCTGGCGAATCAATAAACTTAGCCAGCTTTGGTCTCTGCATACTTGGGGTGGTAACAATTGCATGCCCGATCCGGCCAGTTCTACGGGTTCCGCACTTAAGCTTTTTAGATTTAAATCAAACAGATATCCACGAAGTTGCGGCTCTGCTTCGGTAATAAATGCGACTGCACCGATACTGTCACTGCAAAAACGACCCAGTTGATACAACTGTTCGCCGCAGCGGCTGAGGATCTGCAGTAAAGTCAAAGCAACACCTTCGGACTGCCGCCATACCTGCCGAAACACCGTTTCAAAGCCCACTTTCACGGTCGTGGTAGTTTGGGAAAGTGGCAGTGACAGTTGATAAGCCAACAGCAACACCGCTGCCAATGGGTCTTGTTGCCAGATCGGCGCTTGTTGGCGCAAACGGCAGCAACTGGCAAAGAGCTGCAGCCAGACGGCAGGTAATTGTGTCTGGTGGCTGCGTATGATGATTAACCAAGGATCTTTTAACTGCGCAGGCTCCGCAAAGTCTTTAGCGAGCATTTCAGCGCGTAGTCCGCTGAGGCCAGCAAAACTGGCACTGAGGACCTGTTCTTGTAATGCTAAAGGCCAGCGACTGTGACTGGCGATCACCAGAATCACCACCGCCTGTTTTAATGCCAGATTCGCCAGCGCTGAGTGGCTGGCGGATGCCAAGGCCAGCTGAGCCTGCATCAACACCGGCTGTTGCTGGTAAAGCTGACAGAATTTTGGCGCTATCTGGTCGCAGGCCAGCTGTAACCGGCCGGACGACGCTAGTGCCGCGGCTTGTGGATACAACCGATCGAGATATTGGTACAGGCTATTTAGCTGCGTGACTGCGTTGCTCATCGTGATCAGGGCCTTACTGGCTGCATCTGCAGAAATTGCTGCTGCGCGGCGTCACCCACGGCAATCAATTGCCGGTTACGGTATAACAACGCTGTACACTCGACTTTGGTGGTGATGCCATCAGAAATATCACGCTGTGTACGGTAAAATACCAGTTGGTACAAGTCAGCATCACTTTGGTACGCTTCAGTGATATCGGGTCCGCCCAGTTTGTGCTGAACCTGATCTTGTTGCACCACAGTGGTTAAATCTAAGTTACTGATAAATTTACGGTTAAATGCTTCACGATCGGTCCAGACCATATCGGCCGGGTCGTCCTGATAGAAGTTCAGCGCAAGCCATGTAGCCAGCGGATAGATTGCCAACAGTGCTGCCGTAAGCAGGCCGATTTTAATGTGTTTTTTCATTGCAGCTCCGTCGCTTTGGGGCAGCAAACGTTGAACCAGAATCATATAACCCGACAATGCATTGTTCCGAGGTCATCACTTATACAATAAATCTGCCAATTCTCTGAATTGGCGCGAATTTGTCACTATACCCGGCTAAAACAACTCCGGCGCCAGGAAGCGCCGGAGAGAGAGTTCAGTCCGACGGATGCCCGATCAGCGGCTGATTTGATAGCAGGGCACGTATTTACTGCCAGGCAATTTCATCCGACCCTGGGCAACAAAAGCCTCCAGCAGTGTATCCATTAACTCCATCAAGGCTGGCTCACCGGACAAGATAAAGGGCCCTTGCTGCGCGATAGCTCTGATCCCTTCATCTTTGACGTTGCCGGCGACAATCCCGGAAAATGCCCGGCGTAAATTGGCGGCAAGACGGGCTTTATCCTGATCCAGGTGCAAATCGAGGCTGGCCATATTCTGATGCGTTGGTGCAAATGGATGCTGGAAATCGTCGTCGATTTGCAAGGTCCAGTTAAAATGATAAGCGTCACCGGCAGATTTCCGGTATTGCCGCACCGCCTGGCAGCCTTGCTTCAGTTTTTGTGCAACAGCGGCCGGGTCGTCGATAATCACTTCAAACAAATTGAGCGCATCTTTGCCGAGAGTCTTTTCGATAAAGCGGGTTAACTCAGTGAAATAAGCTGCGCTTTGTTTCGGTCCGGTCAGGATCACCGGTAAAACTTGTTGGCGGTTATTTTCATGCAACATAATGCCGAGCAGATATAGCAGTTCTTCCGCTGTGCCTGCGCCACCCGGGAAAATGATAATGCCGTGTGCACTGCGGACAAAAGCTTCCAGGCGTTTTTCGATATCTGGCAGGATCACCAGTTCATTGACGATCGGATTTGGCGGTTCAGCGGCAATAATGCTGGGTTCAGTCAGACCGAGATAGCGGCCGCTGCTGATCCGTTGTTTAGCATGACCAATAGTGGCGCCTTTCATCGGGCCTTTCATTGCGCCGGGACCACAGCCGGTACAGATATCCAGCCCACGCAATCCGAGCTGATAACCCACTTCTTTGGTGTACTTGTATTCGGTTTCGTTGATTGAATGACCACCCCAACACACGATCATATTGGGTGTAGCGCCGGGCGCAATCACCTGAGCGTTGCGTAAAATATCAAACACGGTGTGGGTAATATGCTCGCTGTTATGCAAATCGAGCTGCTTTGTGTCTGCACCTAACCGGGTGTGATAAAACAGAATGTCACGCAACACTGCAAACAAGTGCTCGTGGATACCTTTGATCAGTTCACCATCAACAAAAGCACTGGCTGGCGGATTAAACAGTTCAATTTTGATACCGCGTTCGCGGGCCACCAAATTCACAGCAAAATCTTTGTACTGGTCATAGATCTCGGCCGAACTGTCGGTATGGCTGCCAACGTTCAGCACTGCAAGGCAACAATTGCGGAATAGTCTAAAGGTTTCACTGTGTGCATGTTGCTTCAGCTGATCAACTTCCAGCTGCGACAACAAATCCATCGCGCCTAACGGGTTTA
This sequence comes from Gammaproteobacteria bacterium, assembly GCA_027484495.1. GTDB lineage: Bacteria > Pseudomonadota > Gammaproteobacteria > Enterobacterales > Alteromonadaceae > Pararheinheimera. The sequence goes on along the minus strand of JAIXSW010000504.1, from coordinate 9,537 downwards.
ACTGTACATGCATCGGTTGCTCCTTAAACTGCAGCAGGGGACAGCAACGTCCAGGATCAGGATTTCAGAATGACCTGATCCCGGCCTTGCCGCTTGGCTTCGTACAGCGCTTCGTCTGCGCGATCAAAAGCTTCCCGGCCTTCGTCTGTGGGTTTAAGTTGGGTCGCCCCAAAAGAAATGGAAATCAGGACGTTGGTGTCTTTGAATTTAAACGGGATCCGTTTGATTTTCTCCCGCAGAATGTTCAGCGGGGTTTCCAGCTGCTCCAGCGGGGTTTCCGGGAACAACAAAATAAACTCTTCGCCGCCATAACGGGCGATGAAATCGGCTTCACGCATGCTTTGTTTCAGCGCACGGGCAATGACTTTCAGAGTTTTGTCGCCGGCACTGTGGCCGTAGCTGTCATTGATGTTCTTAAAGTGATCAACATCTGCCAGCACAATAGACAGTGGGGTGTTGTAACGTCTGCTGCGTTTCAGTTCGAGTTCGTAGCGCTCATCGAACGCAGCCCGGTTGGGTAATTCAGTCAGCGCATCCTGTAGACTGCGGAACTTCTGTTCCGCCAGCCGTTTTTTGAATTGCTTGGCTTCTTCTTCCAGTTCTTTGAGCCGCGCATCCATTTCTTTGACTGATGCTAACAGGATCTCACGTTCTTGTTTTTCCAGCGTTTCTTTGTCTTTTAACGACAGGCTTAGCGTGTTGAGCTTGTCGGTAACCAGTCGTTGCAGCTGTTCCAGCGATGTGGCTGATTTTGTTTCATGGCTCAGCACTGCAATCTGCTGTTCAATCTGCTGATTCAGCAACGCCATTTTGTCGCGGATGTTATTAGTCGATTTCAGCGACGAAACCAATGAATTCTGAACGCTGGTCAACGCATCATTGAGTTTCAGCAGGAAATGCTGCGCAGATTGCCGCTCTTCGTTAATGCTGGAGATAATAATTTCAATGGTGCGTAAACAGGCTTCCAGTAATTTTTCGATACTGAGTTCACCCAACAGACTCTGTCGAATTGCATCAATCGCTTTGGCATGAGCGCCTTCAAATGCCAGCTCACTGAGTAAATTGCTCAGCTCAACGGAAATCTGCCGGCAGATCCGCTCATACCTGCTGCTGTCTGAGATGTCTTCCAGTTCCATGCTTTGCTTGGCATTCAACGCCAGTTGGTAAAGCTCAGTCAGGTGCGTCAGGTGGGGCATGTAGGCATGAATGGTCGGCGCAGGCTCTTCGACCCGGCTCAGCAAGTCACGCAGGTCACGCCGTAGTTGGTTTGGTAAACCGCGTTGTTTTTGCAACAATTTTCCGGCTTCACTGATGGTCAGTTGGGCCTTTTTAACTTCTTGTTGCTGTTTAGTGTCCAACGTTTTCAGATGCTCAGAGGTCGCATCGATTTGCGGTAACAACTTTTCCAGGTCAGTGCCATTGATCAGCTGCTGCCGGAAACGGGCCAGCCGGTTGTCGAGCTCGACATCGATGCCTTTACAGACCAGCGACAAACGGGCGACAAACTGCGTCAGAATGGTGAACTGACTTTCATAGGTGTCTTCCAGCTGTTTGCGGGCTTTCACGGCAGTAGCGAGTTGTTGCTTGAGAGATTGTTCGGAATCCACGACTCAGATGTTCCCGTCAGTAGCGGCAATGAATACTGGCCTAAGTATATCGTTAAAGCGGAAAAAGCACAGTCAAAAAATCGGCTGATTGCTGAGGCTGTCTTGTAGGTTTTTCTACAGATTCAATATCTTGTCTTACTGATGTTCGTTGCGGTCTGTCGCGGAATGTTTTCTTTCGAAACGAAACATATGGTGCTGGCACAAATAAATAAAGCCGGGGCTTTTGCAGCCTCCGGCTTTATTTATTTCGTCAGCAGCGGGGCTGATCGAATTATTTTTTTGTCAGGTAGTAGGGTAACCAGCTTTGCTCTTCAGCATCGGTAAGCATGTTCATAACAACTTTCCTATATCAGCATTAAAACAGCATTCGGGTTGGGTTGATGTGTCTGGCACCAACGACGAATATTTAAACATATTTCGATTCGAAAGTAAAAGCTATTTCGTACTATTACATGTTGGGTTACATAAATTTTGGCAGCGAAATTTGCCAGCTTTAACGCAAAGCACTGGTTTCCTGGCTGGGATTTGCATAGTCTTGGATAAAAATCAGGAGTTTATATGCGCTATTTAGCTTTATTGTTCGCTGTGCTGCCGTTGTGGGCTTCGTCCGCAGTGGAATATCAGATCAAAATTACCGATCCCGATCAGCATTTGGCTGATATCCAGATCAAAATGACCGCGGAGCAGGCAGGGGCCTTTTCATTGAAACTGCCGGCCTGGCGCAGTGGGAAATATCAGATCCTCGATTTAGCAAATGGCGTCAGACGCTTTGAAGCGCGTTTAGCCAACGGGCAACCGGTGCCGGTCGAAAAAACTGAGAAAAGCACCTGGCAATTACAGTTGCCGGCCGCCGGCGATATCGTGGTCAGCTACCAGATTTACGCCAACGAATTGAACCAGCGGACCCGTCATATTGACGATACCCATGCCTATATTAATTCATCTGCGTTTTTGATGTATCACGATGCTCAGCGTAAAGATCCGGTGACCGTCAGTTTACAAGTACCAGAAGGCTGGCGCAGTACTTCGGGCATGACCCGTACCGGAGCACATAGTTTTAAAGCGGCTGATTATGATGTATTGGCCGATTCGCCGATTGAAACCGGTATCCATCAGAGTTTCACTTTTAAAGCCGACGGCCGCGACTACGAAGTGGTGTTTTGGGGCCAGGGCAATTTTGATACCACGCAGACGGTAAAAGATCTCGAGAAAATCGTGTTGCAGGCGAGCAGTATCTGGCAAGGCTATCCGTATCAGAATTATCTGTTCATCGTCCATGCTGCCAGCGGCGCGCGTGGCGCAACGGAACATTTGAATTCGACGGTGATCCAGCGCGACCGGTTCAGCTTTCGCAAACGTGAACATTATCTGGAATTTTTGTCGACCGCAGCGCATGAACTGGTGCACACCTGGAACGTGAAAGCCTACCGGCCTGCTGAGTTGGTACCTTATGATTATTTACAGCCAAACTACAGCAAACTGTTATGGATCTCCGAAGGTTCCACCAGCTATTTCCAGAACCAGTTGTTACTGCGGGCAGGGCTGATGACGCCGCAAGAGTTTTATACCGACTTAGCCAAACGTTTAAAGCGGTTTGAACGCACCCCAGGCCGGGAGATCCAGTCGGTGGCGCAAAGTAGTTTTGACAATTGGATCAGCCACGGTGGTGACCATGCGGACAACTTCAGTGTGAACATTTATAGCGAAGGTTATCTGGTGAGTTGGATGCTGGATCATTTTCTGATGAATAACAGTGGTTTAAAATCAAATTACCGAACATTGCACAATGAGTTGTACCAGCGTTTTGGCAAAACAACGGCATTTACTGCGGCGGATGTCCAGAAAATCGCCGAGGATTTGACGGGGCAATCGTTGGCTGAATTCTGGTTAGAACAAGTTGAAACGCCACTGGAGCTCGATGCAGAAGCATTGCTAAACGCGGCTGGTTTGCAGTTGGTGAAACCAAAGCCGACAGAGCCTTTTACCGGGCTGACCGTACAGGCTGATAAAACTGGTGCAGAGGTAAGCAAAGTGGAGCGGGATTCACCAGCCTGGCTGGCAGATTTTTCCGTCGGCGATCAAATCATCGCGCTGGATGGCCTGCAGCTACAAACCGAGCTTGCTGAGCGGTTAAAAGATTTTCCGGCGGATAGCGCTATCAAAGTGACACTGTTTCGCGATGGGCGTTTGCTGGAGCGACAGTTGACGCCGAAAACACAGCCTGCCGGTAGCTGGCAGATTGTGCCGGTTGCCAAGCCGACCCGGCAGCAGAAGGCCTATTATCGGGCCTGGTTAGGCGTAGATCTGCCTCCGGCTAAATAAGCGCAACGGACCATAAAGTAAAAGCCCGCAGTGCGGGCTTTTTTGATCAGTGTTATTGGCGGGTCAGACGAATACTTGGCGGTGTATAAGGCACGCTGGATCGCAATGGATTGATGTCCAGGCCGCCGCGACGGGTGTAACAGGCGTAGACGGCCAGAAATTCTGGCTGGGCCAGCCGCCAGATATCGGTGTAGATGCGCTCGACACATTGTTCATGGAATTCGTTGTGCTGACGGAAACTGATTAAATAGCGCAATAAACTTTCGTGTGACAGACCTTTGCCTTTGTAATGGATAAAGACACTGGCCCAGTCCGGTTGCGACGTGATCAGGCAATTTGATTTCAGCAGATGCGAATGCAATTTTTCTTCAACTGGTTCAGCGCTGTCGGTTAGTTGCAGCAAGGTGCCATCATATTGATATTGTTCGATTTCAATATCTAAATCATCAATACATCGCCCTGGGATCCAGGTGGGTTGGAATGCGACCAGTTCATTGACATGGTGGATGGTGACTTCCACCGTTTTACCAGCACACAGCGATAAGTCTTGTTGCAGGGTTTGATAGACCTGACTGATATCGCGAAACCGGCTTTGATTAAAACTGTTCAGATAAAGTTTAAACGATTTGGATTCAATCAGATTCGCTGAGTCAAAAGGCACTACGACGGTCAGCAGCGCCACCATTGGTTTGCCTTTGCTGTTGAGCCAGGACAGCTCATAACCGTGCCAGATATCGTGGCCGACAAACGGCAGTGCGTCGTCAGCAGCAAGACCAATCGCATCGCGCGCCAACTGGCGTGGTACAGGTTGTAACAGACTGGCGTCATATTGGTCGGCATAGGCGGTTACTTTACCCAGGCTCAGATGGGCAAGGGCGGCTTCAGTTTGTTTTGTCATGGCTTATCCGAAAAGCATAAAATGGTGAACGGGATAAAATTCCCAGTTTATCACAGGAAGCAAATATCGATGTCTGAGTTACAACAGCAACTGCTGCAACTGGCACAACAAGCCCGGTTGAAGGCGGAACAACAAGGCGACATTTGGCGCGCATTTGCCGATCCGGCCGAAGTTTCACCGGCGCAATATGGTGAACCAAGCGAAGATCAGGTCGGTTGGTGGCCTGTAGCGCAACATGACCCGCTGGACTTTACCGGATTAGAACAAGGCCTTGGCCTAACCCTGCATCCTTCTGTGAAAGACTTTTACGCAACTTTATGGGGCGCGGATCTGCCGGTCAGTCATGACCGCGGTCCCGCCAGCTTGTTGCTATTATGGCATTCGGGCGATTTTATCCGCTTACAGCAAAATCTGATTGCGCATGTCCTGATGAAAAGACGGCTGAAACAACGTGAAACTGTGTTTTTTGCCGTGACCGATGAAGAGGATTCGATGTTGTCGGTGTTAAATAGCACCGGCGAAGTCTATCTGGAGCAGACCGGGCAGGAAGTCAAACAGTTGCTGGCGCCGGATTTACTCAGTTTTTTGCGTCAGCTGAGTCCGGCCTGATTGGGTCGTGACAGAAAACTCAGCCCTGACATTGCCAGGCAATATTGCTAAGCAGCTGGCAGCGGTTGCAGCGAAAATCAAACAGATCGTGCCAGGGCTGTTGCTGCAACCATGACCCGCCACAGCCCGGACAGCAACGGCTGGTTTCAAGGCTACAGTCGGCACTGACACCGCGATACAAGGCGTAATACACCGGTTTACCAGTATGGGCACTCAGTGTTTTGGCAAAACGCCGGCCTTGCGCATTTAAGGTGCTGCGAAAACTTTGCAGGGCGCGCTCAGCCGGTTTGAGCAGCACACTGCGCTGCTGCATCTGGATCTCGTCCAGTGCCTGATATTGCAGCTGCCAGCGGATTAAATCTTCAAAGCCGGTTTGCATGCCCAGCCGGTACAGTGGCACCGGGGCAAAATGTTCCGCGCAGTACAACACTGAATTCATCTGAGCAAATCGGCAGTACAGGATATAACTGTCCGGGTGCTCACAAGGATCGGTGTGATTGGACATCAAATCAATCCCCAAGATCTGCACTTTGGGGTATGACAGCCCGGCCTGCTGCAGTGCCTGCAGCGCCTTGTGGCCCGCCTCACTGTGATATTCGGCCTGCAACGCATCTTTCTCTGGTAACACTACGCGGCTGACAAACTTCTCTTGCTGCAATGCTGTCGGAAACTCACGGCCGAGGATTTGGCCCTGAAAAATCAACGCTTCCAGATACAAACGGATCGCAGTTTCTGCTGCGGCATAACTGGTATCGCCAATGATCCTGAACTGCAATTCGGCGCTATACATCAGGATTTTTCCTGCAATAACGTCAGAATCAGGTCTAGTTTCGCTTCAATGCGCGCCAAATCCTGTTTAATTGCTGCGTCGTTTTCGTCATCTTTGACGTCGGCCGGGGATTTCGGGGCTGTGTCGGCTTCAGCTGAAGATTTTATCAGCGGGCTACCCTGAGCACGCCAGCTTTGATAGGCGCTGAACAGCTCTGCCGGGTTGATACCTCCGCCCAGCCTGGCCCGCACCAGTGCCAGGCTTGGCGACTTACCTTCCTGTTGTAGTTGAGTGGCGATAACACCAATCCGGTTTTGTAATGTGCTCATCAGATTCGTTACATTGGCTAAATATTGGTTTAATTTACCACTTTAATTGCACGGAGTGCGAGTGGGGTAGTTTAACTCTATGAATTTAAATGATTAAATAGTTGGCACTAGGATTGCTCAGCGAGTTTATCAATTCAGTCAGCGAATTGTTGTTTCAGAACTAAGGAAAATATATGCATGCATTTTTAAAATTAGTCACTGCAGTTGCAGTGATCAGCAGTTTGTCAGGGTGTGTTGTGGCCGTCGGGAATGATGATTTTGATGATGACGATGATGGTAACAACTGGCGCAAAACGCAGCAGTATAACCAGAATTATGTCAGCGGACTTAAAACAGGTACTGACATCGGTGCGGTCCGGCAGAACCTCGGCACTCCGGCTTTCAGTGAGTCCTTCAATAAACAAGGCGAGACCGTCGAAGTGCTGTTTTATCGCACACACCACAGCCATAGTGATGGCATGACCAGCAAAGATGAATGCACCGCGCTGATTTTCAAACGTGGTTTATTAGTTGGCTGGGGTGACAAGGCCTATCAAAATCTCTGAATCAGCTGACCATCGAATAAACGCCGGGTGACGATCCCGGCGTTTTATTGTCGTCACCTGATCGAGGTGCAAACTTGCAGTTCCAATTCGCCCTGCTATCGTCAGTGGAACTACAAAAAGGGGCGTGGCATGAACCAGTCAACACTGCTGGATTTTTCCAAATGTCGCATTGAGCAACTCAATGCTGAACAACTCAGACAAGCTAATTCCATTCTGTATAGCGCCTACCACGACGACCCATTATTTATGCAGATTTTCCAGGTTGAAAAACCTGATTTCGAAGCCAGATTACGGGCTGCGATCAGAGAGGAAATTGCCACGTTCTGGGATAAGCAACAGCCGGTTTTGGGCTTGTTTTGTGACGAGCAATTGTTGGGCGTAGCTTGTCTGACGGAGCCAGATGCTGGATTTCAGGGCGAGCGGCTATGGCACTGGCGGTTGAAAATGTTGCTGACGGCGGGATATTTATCCGGCAAGCAAATGCTCGACAAAGAGCGTAAAGTCCATGATGCTATGCCCGCATCCTCTTACCATATGCTGGCTTTTATCGCGCGAAACCCGGCCTATCATCACCCCGAAGCCATGAGCCATTTTTTAAAAGCCATTGATCACTGGGTTGATCAACATCCATCCTCAGAGGGCGTTGGTGTTTTTGTCACGCTGGATAGATATCTGCAGTTTTTTCATCAGGACCAATATCAGGTCGTCGGTCAACTTGACTTCCAGCAGGTCAGCGGTAAATTGCTGTTTAGAAAACGGCAACAACTGCAGGAGTCCTGATGACTACGCCCGAGTTTCAGCGTTTCAGTGAGTTTTATCCATATTATCTTGGCGAACACCAACACCCACTGTGCCGGGCACTGCATTATTGTGGCAGCACATTGGTGTTGGTTATCTTGGGTTATGCACTGTGGACTGCCCAATGGGCGTTATTGTGGTGGTTACCACTGGCTGGTTATGGCTTTGCCTGGGCCGGACATTTTTTTGTTGAACACAACCGGCCTGCGACGTTTCGCTATCCCTTTTACAGCTTGCTGGGCGACTGGGTTATGTACGCCGAATTTCTGACTGGCCGCTTGCATACCCGACTGGCACAATCAGACCCGAAAAGCCGGTAGTTTGAAATCGGCTAAACGCAGGCCTTTCATCCACAGTTCTGCCTGATAGCGGCTTTCACCATCGCCACTGAAATCAATCAGATATAAGGTGCGAAAGCCCGATCTCTGGCTCAATTTGACCCAACGATGACTGTCGCGTGCACAGTCCAGAAACTGGATCTGTTGCTGCTGACAAAGTTGTCTGGCCAGCGCGGTTGCCCGCTCATCCTGCCGGCGCTGTAATAAAAACAGGTAGGCGACCAGCATTAACGCCAGTAATACCGCGATTGAACTCATAAAGGTTCCTCCTTGCAGCGATCATGTGGCGGCTTGCGTTCAATTGCAAGGGCTGTGCTAAAATCCGCGGTTTTCGGTCAGGGGATTTTCGATGATCTATACGAAAACCAGTGCGCTGTTACAGTCGATTGAAACTGAATTACGCAACCTGCAGCTGTGGAGTGAAACTGCCCCGACGCCCGCAGCACTTGCCAGTACAGCACCATTTTGTTTTGACAGCATGCCATTTGCCCAGTGGCTGCAGTTCGTTTTCTTGCCGCGGATGTGGGCACTGGTTGATGGCCGTTTGCCGCTACCCAGCCAGATCAGTATCTGCCCTATGGCGGAACATGTCTTTCAGGCACAGGGCAGCGCTGCCTGGATATTAATAAACCGTATTGCCGATCTGGATGAGCTATTAAGTGGAAAACGCGAGCAAACCGTTGCACGACATTGAAGAAAAGCCGCAGTTAGAGATCTTGTATCAGGACGAATGGCTGGTTGCGGTGAACAAACCCGCCGGTATGTTGGTGCATCGCTCCTTCCTGGATAAACATGAAACCGAATTTGTAATGTTGCGGCTGCGTGACCAGATTGGCCAGCATGTGTTTCCGCTACACCGGTTAGACCGGCCCACTTCAGGTGTATTGTTATTTGGCTTGTCCAGTGAGATCGCCCGAGTGATGGGAGCACAACAGCACTTGTGGCAAAAGACTTATCTGGCTGCGGTACGTGGGCATCTGAAAGAGGCGCTGCTGCTCGATTACGCACTAAAAGAGCAGCAGGACGCCATTGCCGATAAGTTTGCCCGTCAGGACAAAGCGGCACAGTCGGCACAAACTGCGATGTGGCCTTTGCAACATATCGAATTACCTTTTGCTGTGGGTCGTTATGCAACGGCACGGTACAGCTTACTCGCGTTACAACCGCTGACTGGCCGTAAACATCAACTGCGCCGGCACTGTGAACACCTGTTCCATCCGATTATTGGCGACACGACGCATGGTGATGGCAAACATAATCAGCTATTTCGTCAACAGTTCAGCTGCGCTCGTTTACTGCTGCATGCAGCCCGGCTTAGCTTC
>JAIXSW010000214.1 GCA_027484495.1 Gammaproteobacteria bacterium | reverse complement strand
TTGGCATACTGCTTCATTTCGTAGTATGCGTTGGCAATACGCAGGTCAACGTTTGCGTCCATCTCACCAGTAAAATCCGACCACTTATTGTAATAAGTAATCGCCTGTTCATACTTCTTCGCCATCAGGCTTAAATCGCCGATATTTCGCAGCAACGTCGCCTGGTCGCTAAAGCCAAGAACATCTGGTTGAACCGCTTTAATCATATAACTCATCGATTTAGCTGGATCTTTTTCGATATACAGCTGACCGATGAATTTATCTAAGTAAGCTTTGTCAAACGTGTTTGATGCTTCGATAGGCTCCAACAACGCCAGTGCTTCACCGACTTTGTTCTGGCCATACAGCTCGTAAGCTTTACCGATTGCTTTACCGACTTTTTCGCCTACTGCCTGAGATTTCTTTGCTTTACGCTCAGCAATCTTAGCAGCATCCGGAGCTGCAAAAGCAGAGCTTACTGGCAGCGCGGCAACGCCGACCGCAGCAAACACCATTAATGCAGATGTAAGTTTGTTAAATTTCATACTTAACCTCCGGCATTATCAAGGTTGAAGTCTAACTGCACCATGATCCCGGTCTGCTTTAACGCCTGACCGTTTTCAATCTTAGGTGAGTACTTCCAACGTTTTAATGCACGAATTGCTTCACGGTCAAACACCCGTTTCGGCTCAGCATCAACTACTTCAATTTCGTCTACAGAGCCATCTGGCATGATAGAGAAACGCATTTTTACCCAGCCGTTGATACCGTCGCGAGCAGCCTGTACAGGATACTTCGGTTCGATACGAACGATTGGCGTTGCGTCACCATCACGCATCATGGCGCTGGCCGGGTCACCAATACCGCCGCTCACACCACCTACATCAACAGTTGGTGCGTTGAAACCAATAGTACCTGCGTCAGTACTAGAAGCTTCCTGCACTACCTGCTGCTTTGGCGGCTCTGGCGGTGGCGGTGGTGGCGGTGGCGGTACCCGAGTCCGGGTCTGAGCTTTAGACTCAGGCGGCGTCGAGTTAATCTCAATAACGATAGATTCCTTCTTCGCACTGCTGAACGTATCATCTGCATCAACCAGGTACGCCATCAGTACATACAGGAAAAACGTTATTACCGCACCGACTAAGAGTGAAAGTAATAACCTTACCATATTACTTGTTCTCCGCCGCGATTGAGATTTTCTCAATGCCTGCCAGCTTGATTTGGTCCATCACAGAAACTACAACACCGTGCTTCGCTTCTTTATCGGCCTGAACAATTACAGTATCGGTTGGTGATTCAGCTAACAATTTTTCAATCGTCGCGCCAACACGCTCTACGTCTACTGCACGTTTGTCCAACCAGATTTCACCGTTTGCACGAACAGCAACGAAAATAGTCGCTGAAGGCTTAGACTGTGCTTTGGCCGCTTTTGGACGGTTAACATCAATACCTGCTTCTTTAACAAAAGAAGTGGTTACGATGAAGAAGATCAGCATGATGAATACAACGTCCAGCATTGGCGTCAAGTCAATTGCAGCTTCTTCGGCTTCACGTTTATTTCTACGTGCCATAAATTACTCTCTATCAATGATGCGGTAAGCTATCAGCTAATTCATGGACTGCTGACTTGATCTTACCTTCCAATTTGGACGCCACGAAAACGCCAGATAAACACGCAACCATACCGGCCATTGTCGGGATTGTCGCCATCGAAATACCTGCCGCCATCAGTCTTGGGTTACCAGTGCCTTGCAGAGCCATAATTTCAAACACTGCAATCATACCGGTTACTGTGCCTAACAAACCTACCATCGGACAAACTGCGATCAATGTATTGATCACGTTCATCCGCTGAGTCAGTTTTGCTGAGGCTTCAGATACCCACGCATCACGGATTTTATGTGCATACCAAGAGGTAGTGTCAGTCCGGGCATTCCACTCAGACACGATTTTGTCGCGTAAGACTGGATAATCCCGGGTCACAAACCAAAAGCGCTCAATGATCAACACCCACATTGCAAAGAGCACGAAGGCGACAATATATAAAACGCTGCCGCCGGTAGCGATAAAATCCCTGACAGATTCCCAAAGCTCTATCAGGCTATGCATTATGCGTTCTCCTTCTCCGCATGAGCAGCAATCAGACCAGTGCTTTGCTCATCGAGGATATGCAGGATTGAATTTGATTTAGACTGTAACAGTGCGTGTACGAACAGCATTGGCAGTGCACATAACAGACCTTGTACCGTAGTTACCAGAGCCATCGCGATTTGGTCGGCCATGATTTTCGGGTCGCCAGTACCGTGCAGAGTAATCATCTGGAACGCACCGATCATACCAACTACCGTACCTAACAGACCCAGCAGAGGACCTACTGCAGCGATCAGTTTCAGTAAACCGATACCAGTTTCGATAGACGGCGTTTCACGCATGATAGCTTCGTCCAGCTTCAGTTCCAGGTTTTCCACGTCAGCTTTTTTGTTGTCATGGTAAACTTTCAGGATACGACCTAAAGCGTTCTTATCAGATGGTGCACCCAGGTTTTTCAACTGAGCATTGATACCAGCCTGCGCGCTCGACAATGCGATGAAACGGATCAGACCGATAATCAGACCGAGAATTGCTAACGCAGTGATAACATAACCTACTGAACCACCTTGGTGGAACTGGTCTTCAAAAGAAGCTTCCTGAGTCTTCAAGCGCAGTAAGTTACCACCTGTAGGATCGATAAATACTGGCTTCACTTCACCGGCAGCAGCGCCTTTAAAAGCTGCAGCGTCAGACAAAATGTGTGATTCTGGCTGTCTGCCCAGCGGTTGCATTTCTTTGGTATCAGCGTTGTAAACCAGGTAACCATTGTCAGAAATCAGTACAAAAGAACCAACACGAACAACGTTTGCCTGTGCTGAAGTGCCGTCCAGGTTTACAACGTTACCGTCGAACTTAGATACTTTGGCAGACTCAGTCATTTCAGTTTGCAGTGCAATCCACAGCTCTTCCAGCTCAGTGATAGTTGGCAGTTCTTTTGCTACTGATAATTTTTTCAGTAACTCTTCACGGCCTTTGAACTGTGCACTGATATTTGACGTGGCGATAGAACCGATAGTTTCAGTGGCATTACCACGAACGATACCGAACATTTCACCTAAAGTACCCTGAGCAGTTTGCAGCTCTTGTTCTTTCGCAGCCAGTTTGCCTTCGTTATCGGCGAACTGTTGGGTCAGAGACTTACCGCGAGCTTCTTCAGCAGCGAAAGCAGCTTTAGCTTTGCTCAGCAGAGCTTGCTTGTCAGCACGGTCTGACAGGAATTCCTGTTCACGGGCTGCGTCCAGTTTGGCATCAGCAGAACGGTTTTTCTTCACTTGTTCTAACAGCTGGTCCAGTTTGGCAGTGTCAGCAGCAGCGTTTAAGCAAACGCCGGCAGACATCGTCACCGCAGCTGCAATCATTAAACCTTTAAACACTTTCTTCATTTATTCTTACTCCGCTGCTAACACTGGAAGTTTTAATAATTCTGGGGCAGCTTGTTTACCCGCAACACGAATCGCTAACTTGGTTGACTCCAGGTACTCAGGACCCAGCTCATCCCATTTTGCGGTGGATTTATTCCACATCCAGGCGCGTTTGTCGTCCAGTGTCTGAGCTAACAGAGCAACACGACCAACGTACACGTAGTTCACAGAAATATCTGTGCCATCTACGGCCAGTTTGTCAGTGTAAGTAACCATCGCTGTACCTAAATCTTTTTCGATTTGGTAGGCTTCGATCACCAGGCGGTACATTTCAGACGTGTTCACGTTTGAATTGCCCAGCACGTCGCGCAGGCGTTGGATACGCTCTAAACGCTTAGTGATATCGATTGGCATGTCGGCTTTGATAAAAGCTTCCAGCGTATCGACCATTTTGTACATTAATGGCACGATACCTTGCTTGGTACCTTCGATAGTACCAATTTGCTTGTCCAGAGATGCCAGCGAAGCATTTTGGTCGTTAACCAGAGTGTTTACGTGATCGTTGTAAACTTTCAGGTTTTCAGTCTGCTCTACCAACGCGCGGTATTCAGCCAGTAATTCCTGAGACTGATCATAAATGTTGTTGATCTTTTCCTGAGAGGCCGCAGATGCTTTAGCAGCTTGCACACCAGAATTGGTGACTTCTGCGAGAGTCGTTGCGGTTGCAACGCCACCGAACATGAAAGCACCAACGATGGCTGATGCGATCAGGTTTTTACGAATGTTATTGTTAGACATAGTTCCCAACCAATAATTGCTGATTAACGTAACCTGTATTTTGAAAGGCCAAACTTGTAAATAAGGATGACCTGGTTAGAGGGTAAACCGCCCGCATCATTGCAGCAAAAACCATGGTTGTCAATATAACTACGACAGCCAGCCAGACCTGTTTCACTGCAATATCCGCTTACAGAATTACCCGAAATGTTCATATCAAATTCCTGTCGTAAAAATTTAATAGAACATTCATTTTTCTGCTTATTTTATGTTCGGAGTCAATTTACCCGAATCATACAGCTTCACCATTTGCTCGAGAGAAATGGCTTTGATTTTTGACCCTTGCCCGGCACAACCGAATGCCTGGTAACGGTCTTTACAGATCTCCATCATGGCTTTGACGGATTCCTGTAAATACTTGCGTGGATCAAATTCCGCCGGATGCTGCGCCATAAAACGGCGGATTGCACCGGTAGACGCTAATCGTAAATCAGTATCGATATTGATTTTACGCACGCCGAATTTGATCCCTTGCTGAATTTGTTCCACCGGCACACCATAAGTCTCCGGAATTTCACCACCATACTGGTTAATCACCGCCAGCCAGTCTTGTGGGACCGAGCTTGAACCGTGCATCACCAGATGCGTGTCTGGAATGCGGGCGTGAATGGCTTTAATCCGATCGATCGCCAGAATATCATCTGTTGGCGGACGACTGAATTTATAAGCACCATGAGATGTACCACAGGCGATCGCTAATGCATCAACTCCGGTAGCTTTGACGAACTGCGCCGCTTCTTCCGGATCTGTCAGCATTTGGTCATGACTCAGTACACAATCGGCACCCACCCCATCTTCTTCGCCGGCAGCACCGGTTTCCAGTGAGCCCAGACATCCCAACTCACCTTCGACCGAAACACCGCAGGCATGCGCCATTTCAACAACACGGCGGGTTACGTCGACGTTGTAGTCATAGTCAGCCGGAGTTTTACCATCAGCGCGTAACGAGCCATCCATCATGACGGACGAAAAACCGAGTTGGATAGACTGCTGACAAATGGCCGGAGAGGTCCCGTGATCCTGATGCATTACCACCGGAATATGCGGAAACTCCTCGACAGCCGCCAGGATCAGATGACGCAGGAATGGCGCTCCGGCATATTTACGTGCGCCTGCAGACGCCTGCACAATAACCGGGCTGTCCGTTGCATCGGCTGCCAGCATAATCGCGCGCATCTGTTCAAGATTGTTGACGTTGAATGCTGGTACGCCGTAACCAAATTCTGCGGCATGATCCAACATCTGACGTAACGAGATAAGAGCCATGAAATCCTCACTTTTTGTAGGGTAAGTTTCAGAGCTGTCACCGAACCCGGCGCTTATGCGCCGGATGTGCCGGTCAGGATCTGCCGGCTTGGAATAGGTTTCGGCGAACAGACTGTTTTATAACATCATTTTTACGCGCTTTTGCCGCGTTGTTCAAGAATTTCAACTGCTGGCAAGGTTTTTCCCTCTAAGAACTCAAGGAAAGCACCGCCACCGGTAGAAATATAGGAGATTTGTTCAGCCACACCATACTTATCGATGGCCGCCAGGGTGTCACCGCCACCGGCAATACTGAACGCATCACTTTGCGCAATGGCTTCAGCAATGGCTTTAGTACCTGCTTCAAACTGCGCAAATTCAAACACGCCAACCGGGCCATTCCAGACGATAGTCCCGGCAGATTTCAGGATCTCAACCAGCGCTGCTGTGCTGTCTGGTCCTATATCAAAAATCATATCGTCGTTCGCAATATCCGCAATCAGTTTGAGACTAGCGGGTGTATCTTCAGCGAAGGCTTTGCCGGTCACTACGTCAGTTGGTACCGGAATATTGCCACCATTAGCTTTTGCTGCCGCCATCAAGCGCTGCGCTTCCGGGATCAAGTCGGCTTCGTACAGGGATTTGCCGACAGTGGCACCAGTGGCGGCGATAAAAGTATTAGCAATGCCACCACCAACAACCAGCTGGTCAACAATACCCGACAAAGATTCCAGTACTGTCAGTTTGGTCGAAACTTTAGAGCCGCCGACAATCGCCACTAATGGCCGTTTTGGATTTTTCAGCGCAGCAGCTAAGGCTTCAAGCTCAGCCGCCAGCAAAGGGCCAGCACAAGCCACAGGAGCAAATTTAGCTACACCATGGGTGGTCGCCTGCGCACGGTGGGCAGTACCAAAGGCATCCATGACAAACACATCGCACAAGGCTGCCAGCTGCTTTGACAAGGTTTCGTCGTTTTTGCCTTCACCTTTATTAAAGCGAACGTTTTCAAACACCACGACTTCACCGGCAGCAACGTCAACGCCGTGCAAATATTCTTTTGCCAGACGTACCGGCGCTTGCAGCGCGTTTTTGAGATAGTCCACGACCGGCTGCATCGAAAATTCTTCGGCATAGACGCCCTCTTCCGGGCGACCAAGGTGGGAACACACCATGACTTTTGCGCCTTTACTGAGCGCAAGTTCAATTGTCGGCAGCGCGGCACGTAAGCGCGCATCTGAAGTGACTACGCCATTTTTCACTGGCACATTTAAATCTTCGCGGATTAATACGCGTTTACCCGCTAAATCTAAATCAGCCATCTTAATCACGGACATGACCATCTCCTTTTGTTGATTTGAATACTGTTATTCTGTTTAAGCTGCCGTTACTGACTTCTCATCATGGCACGCGCGGTATCGATCATTCTGTTGGCAAAGCCCCATTCGTTGTCACACCAGACCAGGCATTTCACCAGTCGTTTATGACTGACCCGGGTTTGTGAACCATCAACAATGCACGAATGCGGATCGTGATTAAAATCGACGGAGACCAATGGTTCTTCGGTGTAATCCAAAATTCCTGGTAAAGACAAGCGGGCTTGTTGCAGCACGGCATTCACCGCTTCAACGGTGACATCCTGATGCAGGGCAACGGACAAATCCATCGCCGTGACATTGATCGTGGGAACCCGCACTGCAATAGCCTCAAAGCGGCCAGCTAAATGCGGCATGATGCGTTCAATACCCCGCGCCAGCTTGGTATCTACCGGAATAATCGATTGGCTGGCGGCACGGGTACGGCGTAAATCCGGATGATAAGCATCAATGACCTGCTGATCATGCATCGAAGCGTGAATGGTCGTGATAGTTCCGCTTTCAACGCCAAAGGTTTTATCCAGTACGCTGAGCACCGGTACTATGCAGTTGGTGGTGCAGGAGCCGGCCGAAACCACCCGCATCGTCGCGTTGAGCTGTTGTTCATTGACACCGTAAATCACCGTCGCATCAATATCAGCGCCGGCCGGATGGGAAAACAACACTTTACCGGCACCGGCTTCCAGATGCTTCATCGCATCAGCGCGGCTGCCAAATACGCCGGTACATTCTAAAACTAAATCGACGTTCAGTGCTTTCCATGGCAACAAGGCCGGATCTGCCTGATGCAACAACTGAATTTGTTGGGTTCCAACCACTAACATTTCGCCATTAAGCGTCACGGCAGTACCGAAACGGCCATGGCTAGAATCATATTTCAGTAAATGCGCGATGCCACGAGCTTCCGCCAGCTCGTTGATGGCAACGACTTGCACTTCGTCTTGTAACTGTTGTTCAAAAATGGCGCGTACAATGCTGCGGCCAATTCGGCCAAACCCATTGATCGCGATCCGGATTGTCATCAGCGCTGTTACCTGTCTGGACTGTCACGAAGTTAAACAAAAGGGGCACCAAGCCCCTTTCGCATTAAAAGTACCGATTACGCCAGTAGCTGTTCTGCCGCTTCAACAACAGCTGCCGTGGTGATACCGAAGTATTCGAACAGCTGCTCAGCCGGCGCGGACTCACCAAAACCAGTCATGCCGATGATTTTGCCATTCAGACCAACATATTTGTACCAGCTGTCGACAATACAGGCTTCCACGGCAATGCGTTTTGTTACTGCTGCCGGTAATACCGCTTCGCGGTAAGCGGCATCCTGAGCGTCAAACACATCAGTCGATGGCATCGATACAACACGGACCTTGTGACCCGCCTCAGTCAGTTTTGCCGCAGCCTGCACCGCCAGCTCCACTTCTGAACCTGTCGCAATAATAATTAAGTCCGGAGTACCTGTGCTGTCTTTCAGCACATAACCACCGCGACGGATCGCTGCAACCTGCTCGTCGGTACGGCTTTGTTGCGCCAGATTCTGCCGGGTGAAAATCAGCGTGGTCGGGCCTTCCGTCCGTTCAATCGCAGCCTGCCAGGCCACCGCAGATTCCACCTGGTCACAAGGACGCCAGTTCATCAGATTTGGCGTGACCCGCAGCGAGGCCAGTTGCTCAACCGGTTGGTGCGTCGGGCCGTCTTCACCTAAACCGATAGAATCGTGGGTATAAACAAAAATCACCCGTTGTTTCATCAGCGCAGCCATCCGCACGGCATTACGGGCATACTCCATAAACATCAGGAAGGTCGCACCATAAGGCACGAAACCGCCGTGTAGAGCTATACCGTTCATAATGGCCGACATGCCGAATTCACGCACACCGTAATATAAGTAGTTGCCGCTGGCGTCTTCTGCACTGATGCCTTTCGAGCCAGACCAGATTGTCAGGTTTGAACCGGCCAAATCGGCCGAACCACCCAGCAGTTCCGGCAACAGCGGACCGTAGGCATTTAAAGCATTTTGCGAAGCTTTGCGGCTGGCGATCGCAGCAGGGGTTGCCTGTAACTTGGCGATATAAGCATCGGAATCTGCTTTCCAGTTGGCAGGTAATTCACCGCTTAACCGGCGTTTTAATTCTGCAGCCAGTTCAGGGTGTGCTGCAGCATAAGCCGCGAACTGTTCGTTCCAGCTTTGTTGTTGCACATCGCCTTTCGGTTTGCCATCCCACGCCGCATAGATATCAGCCGGCACCTCAAATGGCGCATAAGGCCATTGCAGGAATTCACGGGATGCGGCAATTTCGGCATCGCCCAGTGGCGCGCCATGGCAATCATGGCTGCCGGATTTATTTGGTGAACCATAGCCGATGATCGTTTTGCAACAAATCAGTGTTGGTTTAGTGGTTTCTGCTTGAGCTGCCTGAATCGCCGCAGCAACGGCTTGCGCGTCGTGACCGTCAACACCGGCAATCACATGCCAGCCATAGGCTTCAAAACGCGCCGGCGTATTATCTGTGAACCAGCCTTCAACATGACCGTCAATAGAGATGCCATTGTCATCCCAAAACGCGATCAGTTTACCAAGACCCAAAGTCCCGGCCAAAGAGCAGGCTTCGTGCGAAATACCTTCCATCAGGCAACCGTCGCCGAGGAATGCATA
>JAIXSW010000358.1 GCA_027484495.1 Gammaproteobacteria bacterium | reverse complement strand
TTGCAGCTGTGCGCGAATAATCAGCTGTGTCATTTCCTTCAGGGGCGGCATTTGCCGCTCCTTTTCCTGTTCAATAACACTTCGAATGTTTATGTCAGAGTACCTTTAGTCACAATACTGACGGGGGAAGTCCTTTGTGAGATTACTTTTATGGATATGCTTTTATTGGTATTCATAAAAAGCTCATAAATCCTCATGGTCAATTCAGCACGATTTTTCAGCGTTTTTTGTAACACTTGCTATGTTTGAGGAGAGACATTCCTCTCAAGCGGAGCACGACGTGATGCGAAAACTACTATGTATGACCATGTACCTAGGGGGAGTTATTATTGCTCCCGCATATGCAGAAGTTGCCGTAATTGTTCATCCATCCAACCAGCAAAACCTGTCTGATACCGATATAAAAAACCTGTTCAGTGGGAAGCAGAAGAGCTTTCCAGATGGCAATGCAGCGATAGTGCTGAGTTTGCCGGAAGGTGACAGCAATCTTACCGTCTTCAATAGTAAGGCCTTAGGTAAATCTGACTCTCAGATGAAAGCCTATTGGTCGAAAGTGATGTTTACCGGGAAAGGCACGCCGCCAAAAGAAGTCAGTCAAGACGAAATGCTCAAATTAGTCGCTGAAAATCCAAGCACAATTGGGATTGTTGATGCTGGCAAGGTCAGCGGTGTGCGCGTTGTAGGTAAATATTGAGGAGTGGCTCATGTTTCGATACTTATGGTTAATCGCGTTAGTATTTTGTACCGAACTGCTGGCTGAAGATCGTTTTCATTTCAGTGGCTATGGATCCCTGGTGGGCGGTAAGGTTATTGGCGGTGAAGTCGATCCTTCCGGCGAAAAAGAATTCCAGGTCGATTTTTACGATTACGCTTTTTACACCGAGGAGCTGGATTTTGAACAGGAGTCGATGGTTGCACTGCAAATGCGTGCAGATGTCATGGATCGCTTAACCGCGACGATTCAACTGGTGGCAAAAGGTGCAGACGGCTGGAGTCCTGATATTGACTGGGCCTATCTGAGTTATCAGGTTGGGCAGGATGGCACGCTGATGGCGGGGCGGCGTATGTTGCCGATGTACTATTTCTCAGAATATATGGAAGTTGGTTATGCATATCCATGGTTACGCCCGCCTGCCAATTTGTATTGGTGGGAAATCACCCAGTTTAACGGCCTCACTTATGCGCATTCCTTTTATCTTGGTAACTGGACGCTGACTCCCAGCGTATTTGGCGGCCGGGAAACGCAGCGGGACATCAAATCCCATGATTTTTGGCGTAATCGGGGTGGCTACTATTTTCCGGAAGCGGGCACCTACATTGCAGGGACTGCTGATGTGACCTGGAGTAAAATTCTCGGCGCCAATCTGGCGATGAGTAATGACTGGATCGATTTACGAGCGTCGTATTTCCGGACCCATTACAACACCACTGCGGATGTGTTTTTTACCGACGAACTGGATATCAATAATGACGGTGTTGTCGACCAACGCATCGAACGCCGGTTCAAGCCAGACGGCACGCCTTTTGTTTCCGGCGACTGGCCTCTGACTGATTTTGATTTGGATTTTTATGGGCTTGGCGGCAGCTTTACTTTTGAACATGTCATCGTGCTGTTCGACTATAACTATGTTGTCTATGACGACGGGTATGGCTCAGAGTTTCCGACCTTTTACGTCAGCATGGTTTATAACCACGAGACTTGGCAGCCCTATATCGGGTTGTCCACTGCTAAATTGGAGCTGACGAAAGACTGGCAGGGGTTCGGTGTCGGAGATGCCGAAGAGCACCAAATCATGACGTTGGGCCTGCGCTATAACCTTGGCAGTAGCGCGGCCATCAAACTGGAATATAACGATTTCCAGGACAAAGGCGACCGCTCACCCTGGTTTGATTTTAGCTATCACAATGATGCAAAGCTGCTAAGCCTCGGCATCGACTTCGTGTTTTAACAATAAACCTGGAGGGACTCTTGCTGTCTCTCCAGGTCCATTGAAAAGCTACACCATTGATAAAGCATTGTTTTTATCAGTAGTTTTTTGTCTTGAAGGACTGAAGATTGCAATCAATCTGTCATCAGTTTTAAGCAAAAGGTTAATTATTTATCTCTAAAGTTCCTCGGTCTTTAATAAGGAACTTTACGATGAAATCAAAAACTTACCTCCCTTTTCGTAAAAAATTACTCAGCACTTGTATCATGGGCGCTTTTTTTGTGCAGGCATTGCCATCGGTGGCAGCTGAAGAGGCTTTGGCAATTGCCGAAATCGAGCGGATCACGGTAACGACGCAAAAGCGAGCGCAGCCTTTGCAGGATGTGCCAGTAACGGTCAGTGCCTTTAATGGCGAAACATTGGAACAGCTAGGGATCCAAGATCTGGATGTGTTATCCGATATTACGCCGGGTCTGGTGATTCAGGAGCAAAGCCCGAATAATCCGGGTTTTGTGATCCGCGGGATCACTTCAGATAGTGGTTCGGCGCAAGCTGCCCCGAAAGTCTCGGTTTATTACAACGGTACAGATATTTCCCGCTCTCGCGGTTCTTATTTCGAGCTCTTTGATATTGAGCGTGTTGAAGTTGTGAAAGGCCCTCAGGCAACGTTGTTCGGCACTGCGGCCTCTGTTGGTGCGCTGAGTGTTACCACCCGCAAACCGCAAGAAGAGTTTGAAGCGTCTATCAGTGCTGGATTTGGTAATTTTGCGGCCCGACAGATGCAAGGATTTATTACAGGTGGACAGCAATCGATGCAAGGTCGATTTGCATTTACCTACAGGGAGCGTGATGGCTATGTCAAAAATATTGCAGCAACACAACCTGATCTGCATGGCATTGACCGTCTAGGTGCTCGCGCTTCACTGCGCTTTACACCGAGCGATGCGGTGCTCATTGATTTGATTTACAACCACGAAGAAAACAACGATACGGGGACCGCATTTAAGAGTCGCCGGTATGCGCCAACTGGCGGGGATACCAGCCCCTATAGTTTTGTCGAAGCAAGTGGTAGTCCAGTATCCGCTGCAGTATTCGGTAAATCTGAGTTAGGGGTAGACCGCACCGTCGACGACCTGAATTTAACCATTAACTGGGATCTGAACCAGCAATGGAAATTTACCAGCATCAGCGCGCAAAGACGCTTTGATTCGCTTGAAGTTTTTGACGCGGACGGCACACAGGCCTGGTTTTTGGAGTTCGCTGAAGATGCACGCGGTGAGCAATTCAGTCAGGAGTTCCGCTTTAACTATGCTGCAGAGCAACTGAACAGCTTTGTTGGCATCAGCTATTTCGACGAAGAAGGCTCGCAACGGGTGCCATTTAGCACGGAAGAATCGGTGTTTCTGAATTGTATCGGTCGTCTGCCTGGCGGCAAGCCTTGTATTAATCCGGATGGAACAGTCAATGTGTTGACACCATTACTGACACAAGGACGCTTCCAGACCCTGCCTTATCAGGGGGTCTATCAGAATTTTGGTGATAATCAGTCCGTTTCAGTTTTTGCTGATGTGAGTTACCAGCTAACTGAGCAATGGGAGCTTACTGCCGGTTTACGTTATGTTGATGAAGATAAAACCAGTCGATATTCCTCTGATTTTGCCCGGTCAGTATTAGCTGGCGCGCCTTTACTGCCAATCGTATCAACTGGTGGCAAGCAATTTAGCGCTGATGGTAATTACGATGCCTGGTTACCTCGATTCAACGCGCTGTACCGGTTGAACGAGTCGATGAATCTATATGCCACAGTCTCCAAAGGCCGTCGTTCAGAAGTGGTTGATGTAGGTTCAATGAATAGTCCTGCAGGCGTGGTACCACGCGTCAATGAAGTACCGGCAGAGACATTATGGAACTATGAAGCGGGTATCAAAGGCAATACTGCTGATAATGGACTGCGTTATGCCTTGTCCGCGTTTTCACAGGACTACCGTGATTTCCAGGTTTCACTGCGTGATAGCGCCGGTAATACCTATATTGCCAATGCGGGTCAGGCCAAAAACGTGGGGATCGAGGCTGAGATATCGTTGGGACTGACTGATTCGGTCGAGTGGTTCACAAATCTGGCATGGCTTGACGCCAAGATTGATGACGATAGCAGTAACGGTAACCTGGCCGGGAAACGTTTCCGTTTGCAACCAGAGTACACCGCAGGGACAGGATTGTTGCTTGCAAAAGACTTGTCTGCAAACTATCGCCTGAATGGTTCAATGGTGTACAGCTTCCGCAGTGACATCTTCTTTGAAGAAGCGAATGCGCCTGTGGCAGGTTTTGATATCAGCCAGGGTGCTGTACAACAAACCAGTGTGCGTTTAGGTCTTGAACAAACCTCTGCCAATTGGTCTGTGACTTTGTATGCCACAAACCTGTTTGATAAAGAGTATCTGGTTGATGCCGGGAATACTGGTGGTGCCTTTGGTTACCCAAGTTTTATTGCCGGCGCTCCTCGTCAGGTTGGGATTGAATTCCGTCAAAACTTTATGTAATTCAGTCATATATACCCAAAATCATTGAAGATTCGGGTAGGCGGCAAGTGAGTGAGACCGCAGGAGCATAGCTGACTATGTGACTGCGGCGAACAAGCGAAGTCAACAACCCCGAATCTTCAAGGAATAAGGGTATAAATGGCAGCGCCAGTTCTGGTTGCTGCCTTTTTCATAGATTTAGAGGCGCTTATGTTTGTTCCACCTCGTCAAACTGTTCGGAAAATTTTTACGCTTATGTTGGTCGCTTCGACTGCAACGCTTCAATGTCAGGCTGAAACTGCGCCAGAGCAGCTGTATCTGGCAAAACCAGCAGAAATGCGTCCAGCCTTATCGCAACCCGGCTCATTCCCTGTTGGTGTGCGCACAGTAGAACTGATGCACGAAAACCAACTTGATTTAACTAACCAACAAAGTGGCCCCAGAAAACTGACTGTTGAACTTTGGTATCCGGCAAAACTTCTCAGCGGTCACCCAATGGCCAATTACACCAGTATGACCAAAAGCCAGCAGGCTTTTATTATTCAAGGCAATGCTTACCGGAATGCTGAGCCCGACGGTGCACAACAGCTACCAGTCGTTGTGATCTCGCATGGTTATCCTGGCAATAGAGCGCTCATGTTTTATCTGGGGGAGCATCTTGCTTCGCACGGGTATCTTGTCGCTGCAATTGACCATATGCATTCAACCTATGCCGAAATTGATCAGAAAAAAGCGCCTTATGCGGGGTTTCTGAACACTTTGTATCATCGGTCTCGTGATCAGCAATTTGTGTTGGACGCATTGCACCAGTCCGGTAACCCAGACCTGCAATTTATCGAAGGCAAAGTCGATAAGAATGCTGCTGCGGTCATTGGCTACTCAATGGGGGGCTATGGTGCCATCAATACGGTTGGGGGTTGTTTTGCCTTCACTGAGCAGAGTGTTGCTGCATTTACTGGCGTCAAAGATAGTGGTGCCAATCAGGCGTTACAGCAGAAACTGAACAGCTGTGCCGGTGGTCAGCTGCCATCAGAGGTTAAAGTTGCGCCAGCTTGGAAAGCGGCGATCGCCATAGCCCCTTGGGGTGGTCAGCATCAGCTGTTTTCAGCATCGGCATTGAAAAACATCAAGGTACCTGTGATGTATCTGGCTGGTGATAAAGATGATGTGTCCGGCTATGACGGCATGCGTCACTTGTATGAGCAGACGGGCAGTAAGCACAAGTATTTCCTGACCTATCATCATGCGGGTCATAATATTGCGCCGCACCCAGCACCAGTGGTGAGCAGAAAGTTGGCAGGGGATTTTGCACATTACCAAGAAGCGAATTGGGCAACGGATACCCTCAATGATATCAACCGTCATTTCGCGCTGGCGATGCTGGATTGCCATGTGAAATCTATTAAAGCGCAGTGTGATCTTTTGCAGCAAAAGGAACTGACTTCACTCTGGCCTGGTTATGTTAAAGGCATGCCGACTGCATTGAGTTGGGAATCCTCCTCGGGAAAACAGTAAATTGTGTAGCAACTTACCGGTACACCCTGACAGTTTTATTTTGTGAATTATTTCATGTGTTGCTGATATTCACGGAATTTTCTTATTTTATTCAGAATAATGTAGGGAAATTCCGCGAAAGTGTGTCCGGGACTCCCGTTCCTGTTTTTGTACGTCTATTCCTTGTCTTTGAGCCTCAATTGAGGCTCTTTTTTTGTTGTCTGAAAAGTGGGGTCGATAAACGACTGCCATATTTTTGTAATGGGACAGCCATAAAGTGCGAAGTCATCAGGTTACGATTTGCAAGTTATTCCCCATGCAGTTCTGTCGGTTTTCTCTATTTGTTTTGTTGTTCGCCGTGGCCTCAGCCCGGGCGGGGGATATACAGGTGTCTGGCTTTGGTTCCATCGTCGGCGGCACAGTCTTGTCTGGGGATGGCTATTGGGCCCGAATGCCGGAAGGTGCAGGTCAATATCAGCACGGTTTAGAGTTGATGAGCGAAAGCCGTCTGGCACTACAGGCGAACTATGCGCTCGCAGAGCAGTGGGATTTTGTCGGGCAGTTTGTCGCGCGTGGGCACGATCAGTTTGAACCTAAAGTTGCCTGGTTGTACGGCGCGCTGACACTTTCGTCCGACCGGCAATTCAAAGTGGGACGTTTGCGCTTACCTGTCTAT
>JAIXSW010000119.1 GCA_027484495.1 Gammaproteobacteria bacterium | reverse complement strand
CGATTTGGACAAACGCCAGGCCCGTCCTGCGACGTTAGCAGGGCCTGCGCTGCAACATACCAGCTCAAGCCGACGCTGGTTGTGGTGGCTGCTGCTATTACCAGTGCTGTGGATTGGTGCGCAGTTGCTTAGTAATAACGAGCCTGATCTGACACCGGCGGCTGTGCAGCCATCTGTCACTCAGACCGCAGTACCTGCTACAACACAGGCCGCCGTAGTGCCCACAACACCAGCATCTGCAGTGGTTACAACGGCAGCTCCGGAAGTGCCCCCGACAATACCACAGCAAACGGCTGCATCATCTGCGCCAGCGTCTGCCATGCTGGACGTGACAGCGCAATCCAAAGTTGAGTCGTTAACGCCGACACAGCGAACCACAGACCTGCCACCAGCCGCCGCGCAACAGCAGGGCGAGCAGATCACAGCGTCTGAAGTCGCCGTTCCTGCCGAAACAGAGTCAGAACCTGACAGCGCCGACGCTTTTGCTTTGTCAGCGGAAACCGCCGCCTTTTTGCAGGACGCCGAAAACCCGGCCGCCGCGCAAGCAACCACGCCGCCTGTCGAAAAAGCCCAGATGAGCGTGACGCGGACAGATCCAAGCCAGGCCGGCCCACAGCATTTGCGTGCGCTGGCGATGCAAGCCCAGGCCGCAGGTCGGTTTGCCGAAGCGGAAACGGCCTGGTTACAGCTGATGCGGCAGCAACCACAACAGACAGAATCATATGAAGCGCTGGCACAGCTGTATCTGCAGCAACAGCAGCCACAACGGCTGGTGTCATTGCTGCAACAAGCCCAACAGCAGCAGCTGCAGTCGCCGGCATTACAGTGGGCACAGATCCAACTGCTGGCCAGCACAGCGCAATGGCAAGCGCTGCTTGGCGCATTGACGCCAGAACTGCAGCAACAATATCCGCAACAGGCGCTCGCCTTAGAAGCGCATGCGGCGCAGCAACTGGGCCAGACCGAACGGGCATTACAGGTTTACCAGCGCTGGACGGAACGAGCGCCGCAGGACAGCCGCGCCTGGCTTGGACTGGCCACGTTACTGGATCAGTCCGGCCAATGGCCACAGGCGAAACAGGCCTACCAACATGCGCTGCAGCTGGGTGGTCTGACCGACGCCAGCCGCCAGTTTATTCAACAGCGATTACAGCAAGACACACAGAGTTGATATGCAAAGACCCCGGTTAAAAATGCGGCTTGGCGACCTGTTGGTGCATGAAGGCATCATCACCGAGCAACAGCTGAATAATGCGCTGGCAGCGCAGCAACAAAACGGCCGCAAACTTGGCGCGACGCTGATCGGGCTGGATTACCTCAGCGAAGACCAACTGCTGCAGTTTTTGTCGCAACAGCTGAATGTGCAGTTCCTCGATATTGCTCAGCGCCGCATTGAACCGCGCGTGGCGCAGATGTTGCCTGAAGTGCATGCGCGCCGGCTGCGGGCGCTGGTGCTGGAAGACCGCGGCGAGTCGGTGTTGCTTGGCATGAGTGACCCGGCGGATTTATCCAGCCTCGACCAAATCGCACCTTTGCTGGAACCTAAGCTGATTGAAATTGCCGTGGTGCGTGAAAGCCAGTTGATTGAAGCTTTTAACAACCTGTATCGCCGCACTCAGGAGATCCAGAGTTTCGCTCACCAGCTGCAGGAAGAATACCAAGAAACCGAAACCGTTGATTTTGCAGCGCTCAGCACTGAAAGCGATCAGGACAATACCATCGCACGTTTGTTGCAATCGCTGTTTGAAGATGCGGTCCAGGTGCGCGCCTCGGATATTCACATTGAGCCGGATGAAAAAGTGCTGCGCATCCGTCAGCGTGTCGACGGCGTGCTGCAGGAAAGTGTGTTACAGGAAACCGGCATCGCCTCGGCACTGGTGCTGCGGCTAAAACTGATGGCCAGCCTGGATATTTCGGAAAAACGCTTGCCGCAGGATGGCCGGTTCCAGATGAAAATCAAAGGCCGCACTATCGATGTGCGGATGTCGACGATGCCGGTGCAACACGGCGAATCTGTCGTGATGCGTCTGCTTGATCAAAGTGCCGGCTTGCTCAGTCTGGAAGAAACCGGTATGCCGGCGGCGATTGTGTCGCGTTTACGGCGCATTATTCAAAGCCCGCATGGCATGGTGCTGGTGACCGGCCCAACCGGTTCGGGGAAAACCACCACACTGTATGGCGTGTTGTCTGAGTTGAATCAACCGGGCGTCAAAATCATCACGGTCGAAGATCCGGTGGAATACCGGCTGCCACGGATTAATCAGGTGCAAATCAACCATAAAATCGGGCTCGATTTTGCCGGCGTGCTGCGCACCAGTTTGCGGCAGGATCCGGACATTCTAATGGTGGGGGAGATGCGCGACCAGGAAACTGCCGAGATGGGCCTGCGCGGCGCATTAACCGGTCACTTGGTATTGTCGACGCTACACACCAATGATGCGGTGACCAGTACATTGCGGCTGATTGATATGGGCGCGGCGCCGTATCTGGTGGCCAGTGCGCTCAGGGCCATTCTGGCGCAGCGTCTGGTCCGCCGCGTTTGTCAGCATTGTAAACAGCCCTACCAGCCGGATGAGCTGGAACAGACCTGGCTGAAACATTTCCGTGCCCCGGCCGGTTTACAGTTCTGGCGCGGCAGAGGCTGTCAGTCCTGTCATTATTCCGGTTACAAAGGCCGGATCGGGGTATTTGAACTGCTGGTGCTCGACAAACCGCTGGCGGACGCGTTACGGCGCAATGACACCGAAGAATTTGGCCGT
This sequence comes from Gammaproteobacteria bacterium, assembly GCA_027484495.1. Classification (GTDB taxonomy): domain Bacteria; phylum Pseudomonadota; class Gammaproteobacteria; order Enterobacterales; family Alteromonadaceae; genus Pararheinheimera. The sequence continues at coordinate 2,080 of JAIXSW010000119.1, read as the reverse complement.
ATCGCATACAACTCGCCCAATTTCAGTACCCTGGGCACTATGGCGCTGGAGTATGCCCAGCAAGGCATTACCAGCCTGGACGAAGTGATCCGGGTGTCTGAATATGTCGATTTAGATGCCATGGTGGGGACTGAATAATGGCGACTTTCCGCTACAGCGCACGCGATCCGCAAGGCCGGCTGCAAAGCGGCGATATTGATGCGCCGAGCGAAAGTGCCGTGGCGGATCAGCTGCAGCGCCGTCAGCTGATCCCGCTACGGATTGATGCGGTGGCGCCAGCGCGCACCCTGAACATCGACCTGTCCGGCTGGTTTGGCCCTGTCGTCAAACTGCCCGAGCTGATTGTGTTTGCCCGTCAGATGTTTTCGCTGATGAAAGCCGGTATTCCGATCATTCGCGCTATTCGTGGCCTTGCCGAGAGCACCAGCTCCAAAGCGCTGAATCTGGTGTTACTGGATTTGGCCGAACAGTTGGAAAAGGGTCGCAGTTTGTCAGTGGCGATGGCCAGCCATCCGAAAGTATTTAACCGGCTGATTGTCAGTATTGTCCATGTCGGCGAAAACACCGGCCGGCTCGATGACGCTTTTGCCCAGCTGTCAGATTATTTTGAGCAGGAAATGGAAACCCGCCGCCAAATCAAACAAGCGACACGTTATCCATCTTTTGTGTTGCTGGCGATTGTCGTTGCGATGGTGATCCTGAATATTTTTGTCATCCCGCAGTTTGCCGCGATGTTTGCCCGTTTTGATACTGAGCTGCCGTGGACTACCCAGGTATTGATTAATACCTCGGCATTTTTTGTTAATTATTGGCCCTGGTTATTGCTGGGTCTGGCATTTGCTGGTTTTTCGCTATACCGCTATCTGCAGACCGACAATGGCCGCTATCACTGGAGCCGCTATAAATTGCGGTTGCCGTTGATGGGGGACATTATCAACCGCGCCACACTCGGCCGTTATGCCCGTAGTTTTGCGCTGATGCTGCGCGCCGGCGTGCCGCTGACTACTGCGCTGAGTCTGGTGGCGGAAGCGGTCGACAACGATTTTATGGCGGAAAAAATCCGCGAGATGCGGCGCAATATCGAACGTGGCGAAAGCCTGGTACGCGTCTCGGCGCAAAGCGGCTTGTTTACGCCGCTGGTGATGCAAATGCTGGCGGTCGGGGAAGAAACCGGCCAGATGGATGACATGTTGCAGGAAGTGGCATTGTTTTATGAACGGGAAGTCGCGTTTGATTTAAAGTCGCTGACAGCGAAAATCGAGCCTATTCTGATCACTGTGGTCGCGGTGATGGTGCTGTTATTGGCCCTGGGGATCTTTACCCCAATGTGGGACATGCTCAGTGCTTATCAAAAAGGCAACTGAGCCAGCTTGGCAATCGACAGAAAAGCTGTCATTAATTAGTGTAATCAAAACTATAAACTATTGATTTAAGCCCCGGAGAACTGCGTATGCGTACTATCTCAAAACAGCAACAAGGCTTTACCTTAATCGAATTAGTCATTGTCATTATTATCTTAGGCTTGTTGGCCGCCACAGCGCTGCCAAGATTCCTCAATGTCACCGAAACAGCCGAAGAAGTGTCGGTTGAAGGCGTCGCAGGTGGTTTTGCTTCGGCAGTGGGTCTGGTGCGCGCTGGCTGGGAAATTGCTGGCCGGCCGAACAATAACGTCGCGACCAATCAGACCCGGGTGGAGTACGACAACGTCTTTATTGGTGTCGATGGTACTATCGGTTATCCGTCTGGTAATCCGGCCGCCGATACCCGCGCTACCGTGGTAGATGCCGCAGACTGTGCCTATTTGTTCAACAATCTGTTTCAGCAAGTTGGTCAAGCGACAGTAGATACAACATTTGATGCAACAGATGATTTCTTTGCCCGTGCAGACAGTAATATCTGTGAATACCATCAGACAGTCGGTTTAGCCGCAGCGCCCGCCGCAGGTACGGGTGCGACGAATGGCTTTACCTATAACCCTGAAAACGGTAACGTATTGTCTTTCCTGAATAAACCTAACTAATTGAGTGAAGTGATGCAAAAGAGTAAAGGTTTTACCTTAGTTGAACTGGTCATTGTGATT
>JAIXSW010000347.1 GCA_027484495.1 Gammaproteobacteria bacterium | reverse complement strand
TAGATAAAATAAATATAGATGCTGAACTATCTGAGGTTGCGTGGCAGAAAGCCAGACCTATAGATATTGCCTATGAAACTTTACCAGCAGAAAACACCCCTTCGCCAGTGAAAACAACTGCACTTGTGATGGAAGACGGCGATTTCTTTTATATTGCCTTCATTGCTGAAGACCCTGAACCAAATAAAATTCGAGCATTCTATCGTGACCGTGACAGTATTCGAAATGATGACAGGGTTGGAATAAAAATTGATACCTATAACGACAGCAAGTTAGTCTATGAATTATCTATCAATCCATTCGGTATTCAACAGGATGCAATTGAAAACGGAATTACGGGAGAAGACAATGATGCTTGGGATGGGATCTGGCATAGCGCAGGAAAAATAACGGCAACCGGCTATCAGGTTGAAGTGGCTATTCCATTGCGCATGCTGAACTTCAATGATCGATTACCAAACCAGACATGGAAGATCGAGTTACTACGATTTTATCCACGTGATGTCAGACATCGCTTGTCTAGCATCCAAATTGATCGGGAAAATCCGTGCGTAGCCTGCCAGATGTCGGTTGCAACCGGTTTTGCTGATGCGAAGCAAAGTAATCACCTGACTTTAGTACCTTCGTTAGTCGGTGGAACCAGCCAGCACCGAGACCTGTTGAAAACTGGTTTGCGTGATTGGACGACGCAAAGTGATCTCGAACCCAGTGCGGATATCAGATGGGGAATCACTCCCGACGTGAGTTTAAATGCCACCTTCAATCCCGATTTCTCCCAACTGGAAGCAGATGAAGCTCAGGTGTCTCTGAATGATACTTTTGCACTATTTTTTAAAGAGAAACGGCCATTCTTTCTCGATAATGCTGAATATTTCTCTTCGCCGCTGGATTTAGTATATACGCGCAATGTTGCATCACCAGATGGTGGCATAAAGCTTACTGCTCGGCATGAACTTCAATCTTTTGCCTTATTTGCCGCCAATGATCAAAGCACAACATTTATTGTTCCTGGCAATGTGAGTTCTGATATCGCCTTTTTAAATCAGAAAAGTGACAACGCTGTATTGCGTTATCGACACTATCTTACACCGCAGTTTACACTGGGCTGGATCAGCACATTACGTCAGTCAGATGATTACCATAACCATGTGCATGGCATGGATATGCAGTTCCTGCTGAACGACCAAAACAGATTTACCGCTCAGATATTACAAAGCGACACTCGCTACCCAGCTTTTCTTCCGGAGCAATTCAAAGGTGAAGCCTCTGTCAGAACATCAAAGCCTGACATCAGTGATGGTTCAAAGTATTTAGATTACCAACACGAAAATCGAAACTGGAATTGGTATAGCACCTATCTGGCAATGGCGAAAGACTTCCGTGCTGACATGGGCTATCAGCCACAAACTGACTTTATTCAACAGATGCATGGCGGTGGCTATCGCTGGTTTTCGGACTCACAGTGGTGGAATGAACTGCAGCTTCAGGGCAACTGGAGCATAAGCCGTGACACCGATGGCGCGCTGTTGGAAAAAGAATCTGAGTTGGTGGTGCAGGTTAGGGGCATCGGCCAATCAATCGGTGTTTTTGCTGTGATTGAGCGTGAACGTGTTGGGAGCCGATTCGATAATGGGCAGCTTTTAATCGATGGAAATAGTCAATTACACACTGAACATCTGGTCAATGCCGGTTTGGAAGTCCAACCTTATGCGGGCTTTTTTTTAGGGATAGAAACAGAGGCAGGGAAAAAGCTAGATTTTCGTAACAATCGAATCGGTAACGGTTTAGAACTTGCGCCAGAACTGAAATGGAATATGGATGAGCATTTTCAGGTGCATGCCCGACATGTTTATCGTTCTGTTGATGCTGACTCGGCGAAAGTATTTTCCGCGAACTTAACAGATCTGAGGTTAAGTTATCAGTTTTCAATTCGTAGTTACTTACGTTTAAGTCTTATTTATTCGAATATAAAACAGAACCCATTCAATAATAATGGTGAAGTGGTACAGAGTTCAAAAACATTAGGCTCACAGCTTCTCTATTCTTATAAAATTAATCCGCAAACACTATTTTTTGCCGGTTATAGTGATAATGCATTAAGAAGTGATGAAGTGCAGGACTTGGCAGCGCTAGAGCGTTCAATATTTATTAAAGTCAGCTATGCATGGATGTTGTAACAAATAAATGCTGGCGTGCGTTTAGTGACATGTTTTTACAATGTTTAACAGACGTTTTTGCCGAACTAGATTGTGATGATTTCAACGGTGCGATTGTTTTCAGGTTATATCTGTCATGCAACACAGCAGGAAGTCCTTTATGAAAGCCTTTGTCTATGAAAATTTTGGACCTCCTGCTGCGCTTCAGCTGAAAGACCTTGCTCAACCTGTCCCTAAAAGGAACGAAGTATTAATCAAAATTCTGGCAACTACAGTCACGTCCGCTGATTGCCGGCTGCGAAGTCGGAACTTTCCCAGAGGTTTTGGGTTCGTCTCGCGTCTAGTCTTTGGGATTCGAAAACCCAGAAGAAAAGTACTCGGCATGGAGCTTTCTGGAGTCGTCGTTGCGGTTGGTAGCCATGTGACAAAGTTCAAAGTCGGAGATGAAGTTTTTGCGATGAGTGGTATCAGCATGGGTTGTTACGCGCAATACAAATGC
>JAIXSW010000281.1 GCA_027484495.1 Gammaproteobacteria bacterium | reverse complement strand
GGTTTAATGCGGTTAATGCTAGGACACCCAATGGTTAATGCGTAAATACTCCCGGGTCTCGCAGACCTGTATGTACCTCTGCGGCCTTCCGGGGGTTGCAGAGCAAAACCCGTTCAGTCGGCAGCAAGTCAGATGATTGACTTACTGAGATCCCGCCTTCACCAAGCCGCAGAGGGCCTGCTAACGTTGTCGCCCGACCGTTTTGAGAGTCATTTGAATCGTCACTGTGTGCCGGTTGTTGACTCTTGAAAGATATGCGCTGACTTTCTGTACGGCGGCGCTGCGCTTGCGCGTACCTACTCACAGAATGAGACAGTAGGTATCGGCAAGCAAAGCGCCGCCGTACAATCGCCGTCAAGATACATAACCTATCAAATGTCAGCTAACAGCTCAAAGCAGCTATCCCAAGCTCGAACAAAACCTGCATCGGCAGCCACGGAGTGAGCGGTTAAGAGTGAGCGCGGGAGGCGCGAACGGGCGAACGCAGTGGTGGCGATGTTGGTTTTGCCACTCTTAGCGTGTCAGTCGCCATTCGCAGTTCCAGCAATCATCTATCCCGCTAAAACTTGCTCTTCTTCCAACAAAAAAGCGCCTTGCGGCGCTTTCTTCAATCAAAAACCCCAACAACAACTTACTTCACTGTGTTGTAGTCTTTGCCAAAAATCTTGCCGAAGAACGATTCTTTGTTCCAGGTTGGGCGCGCTGGGGCGTTGGCGATTTCGGTGCCGATGGCGTAGTTTATGTCGGCGAATAAGGCGCCGTAATCGTAACGGATGGCGCCGAAGTCTTTGGTGAGGCCGGCTACGTCATCTGTTGGTTTGTGGTAGTGCTTGGCGAAGAATTTGCCCCACACTTCACCGCCTTTTTGTTTCGGGTCGCGTGAGGTGAAACCTGTCATCAGGAACACTGAAGGTACACCTTGTTTCACCAGCGTGTAGTGGTCTGAGCGGGTGAAAATTGCCTGGTCTGGCATTGGGTCTGCCGCCAGTTTCACGTCATACAAACCAGCGGCTTTAGCCACTACCGGGCCAAGGCTTGAGTGGTTAGCACCGAATGCGACGATGTCGGCAAACGGGTATAACAGCACTGGCATGTCGAGGTTAACGTTGGCGACCAGCTTGTCGCCCGGGCGGGTTGGGTTGTGTGCGAAGTAGTCGGCACCCAGCAGGCCTTTTTCTTCACCTGTTACCGCAACAAACAAAATCGAGCGTTTTGGTTTTACCGGCGCGTTCACAAACAGGCGTGCGGTTTCCAGCATAATGGCCACACCGGCGGCGTTATCCATCAGACCGTTGTTGATGCGGTCTTTGCTGCGCATATCTACGCCGACACCGATGTGATCAGAGTGCGCGGTGACGACCACATATTCGTTTTTCAGCACTGGATCTGAGCCTTCCAGCACAGCGGCTACGTTCGGGCTGCTGATTTGCTGATGTTCAGACTGACGGCTGAAATTCACTTCACCTGGCAGCGCAAAGCCTTTTGGCGTTTGCTTTTTCTCCAGCTGAGCGTAGATGTCTTTTAACGACTGTGGTGCTTTGGCAAACAGCGCTTCGGCTGGTTTCATATCGAGTGATGCGGAAATTTTCAGCTGCGGGTAATCGCCCTCAGCCACGCCGTTAGCATGCAACCAGCGGATGCGTGGCATGTGCAGGAATAACGCACCTTGCGCGAATGGACGCATTTTTTCGTCTTTCGGCGTATTGATGGTGATCATGCCGACAGCGCCTTTCTCGGCAGCGGTACGGGCTTTTAATGAAGCGATGTGAGCGGCTTCTTCACTTGGCAGTGATTCCGGGCGGCCTGGCAGGATCACGACCACTTTGCCTTTAACATCCAAACCAGCGTAATCGTCGATACCAAATTCTTTCGATACCAGACCATAACCGACAAACACCAGGCCGGCGCTGACGTCGACTTTGCCTTCATGGCTGCTTGGGCCAGTCATAAATTGTTTCGGGAAGGCGAAATCTGTCGCTTTGCCGTCCACGGTCAGGCTCAGTTTCGGGCTCGATTGCACCAGCTTACTTTGTTTCATTGGCACCGGTTGCAGGTAGCCTTCGGTGCCTGCTGGCTGCAAGCCAAGCTGCTTGAAATTGCTGGCAATATAGTGGCTGGCGATCTGATGGCCGTTGCTGCCAGTATCACGGCCGGCGAGGGCGTCGTCAGCTAAAAACAGCATATGAGCTTCAACACGTTCAGCCACAGCACGCTGGCTGTTTTCTTTGTTAGCGACTTCGGAGGCGGCAGCCGTTGGTGGCTGACTGGTTTGCTGACATGCGCTAAGCGCCAGTGCTGACCCGAGAGTCAGCCAGTGAATTGTTTTCATTTACGTTCCTGTGAAATGATGACTGACGGTCCGCGTTGCCATCTTGTTATTGAATCAGCTGTTTTTTAACAGACCTTGCCGAGGCTAGCATAAAAGCAAACAACCGCCCAAGCGGGCGGTTGTGATCAAAGCTGGCTACTGCGACGAAACGCTTGGATTCAAAGCCGGTTGGCGGCAATTAGCGCTGAATTTAATCCGCCAAAGCGCCTGGCATTTCTTCTTCCACCGGCGGATCCATCCGTTTGGCCAGCACTTTATCGATGCGTTTACCGTCCATATCGACAATTTCCAGTAACCAGTCGTCCAGTTCTACTTTGTCGGCTGTTTGTGGAATTTTACCCAGCAACATCATGATGAGGCCGTTTAAGGTTTGATAACGTTTGCTGTCTTCTTCCGGCAACTTGCTGATGCCTAAGCAATCTTTTAAATCGATCACCGGCAGCAGGCCGTCCAGTAAATAAGAGCCGTCGTCACGCTGCACGATCATCAAATCCTGTTCGGCAGAATCGGCCTGATTAAACTCACCGGTCAGCGCGTCCATCAGATCCTGTAACGTCACCAGGCCTTTGAGGTCGCCATACTCGTCAACAACAAACACCATCTGACTGCCAGAGCTGCGGAAATGCTCTAACAGTTCCATACCGGTTAAGCTGTCTGGTACAAAGTTACAGGGCTGCGCCAGCTGTTGCAGGTCGTTCAGTGTGCCGGCAACCGACTGCGCCAGTAATTGTTTGGCGGAAATAATGCCGATCAGTTCATCAGCGTGGCCTTTGCAAATCGGGAAGCGCGAATGCGGCGACTGCATCACGCGCTGCATGTTTTCACTGAGCGTTAATTCAATATCGAGAAACACGATGTCAGAGCGGGGCACCATCAACGATGAAATGCTGCGCTCATCCAGGCGAAACACGTTTTTCACCATCGTATGTTCGGTATGTTCAATCACACCGCTGCTGGAACCTTCCTGCAGCATCGCCTGAATATCTTCGTGCGTGACGTTTGATTCCTGGCTGTGGGCAAAACCGAACAACCGCATCATGGCGTGGGTCGAACCAGTTAATAACCAGACAAAAGGCTTGGTCAGCATGGCGAGCAGCAACATTGGCTTGGCCATAATGCAGGCAATCGTTTCGGCGCTGATTTGGCCAATGCGTTTTGGCACCAGTTCGCCGATCACAATCGACACATAAGTGACAACTACAACCACCAGCACTGTGGCGAAGATCGAGCTGAAGCCTTCAGAGAAACCATAACTTTGCAGCCACATCGAGAACGGGCCAGCGAGCACGGCTTCACCGAAGATACCGTTTAAGATACCAATCGAGGTAATGCCAATTTGTACTGTCGATAAAAATTGCGTAGGGTCTTCGGCCAGTTTCAGCGCGATGGCTGCAGAAGAACGGCCGTTGTGGGCAAGTGCTGTCAGACGTGATTTGCGTGCTGTGACTATGGCTATTTCGGACATGGCGAATAAGCCGTTTAACAAAATCAGACTAACAAGTATGAGGATTTCCATATAAACCATAAGGTGACTGAGGAAAGCCGAGTATATCAAAAACTTTTGTCAGGTATAGGGGGCTATTCAGCGAGATGTCAGTTTCAGCCGTTGAATAAGGCGCTAAACGGACCAAAAATCGACAATAGTCAGCGAAAAGACCAGATCTTTTCCGGCGTCAGCACCACGGGCAGTGGCACATCCCAGGCTTCGGCCGGCACGGCGTCGACTTGCTGACATGGATGCGCCAGGCCGATTAGCAGGGGCTTTTGGCCGTCCTGTGGTAACGATGCCAGCGTGCGGTCATAAAAACCGCCGCCCATGCCGAGGCGATGCCCTTGGCTATCAAAAGCCACCAGCGGCATAAAGATAATGTCGAGCTGCGCGGGCAATATAATGGCGCTGACGTCCGGTTTGGGTTCGGCAATGCCGAATTTATTCACCGTCATTAGGGTGTTGGCGTCATAACGCTGAAATAGCAGATAACCTGCGCAAAATGGATGTAACACTGGCAGATACAGGGTTTTGCCCAGTGTTTGTAAGTGCGCTAATAAAGGAGCGGTATCCAGCTCGCCGTCATTGCTGAGGTAGAGCGCAATATGCTGTGCGGTGTTTAGTTCGGTGATGAGATGACTTTGTTCAACCAGGGCGGCGGCGCTTTGTTGTTGCTGCAGGGGAGAAAGGCTTTGGCGGGCCTGACGCACTTGCCGGCGGATCGTGCTGCGACGTGATTGAGACAGTGCTTGTTTGTCCTTATCCGCAGCGATGAAATCGTGATTAACAGCGGGCAAAGTGTTCTCCGAATTGCCGTGACCGGCGTAAGCCCTTGAACCAGAGGTTCAAGGCGGGAAGCTAATCAACGCCGCAGGCTTCCCGGTACGGGCCGGGCTTGCACAATAGCGCTGGAGAAGAAACCCTGATGTAAAGAATTATCGGCTCAGGGACATCAGCCAGTCACAAACAACTCAGAGAACGGCTGAAGTATATCACCGGAATCCAGCGAAATAAGCCTTATTCGTCGCTCTTTTTCGCTTCGAGTAACTCATTGCACAAATTTAGCGCAATCATCAGCAACACGTCTTCGGCGCCATGCACACCAGGTTGATACTTGGTGTTGCTGACCCGGCTTTCCAATTCGCTGAGGGCCGCCTGCAGTTTTTCTTCCTGTCCGGCCGGGCAGGAAATTTTCATATGCCGGCCTAATACCGCGATGGTCAGTTGTTTTGGTTTGTTTGGATTGGCTGCTGGTTTTTGCGCTTTTGGATACATAAGTTGTCTGCTTTTATTGAAACTACAGTGGCAATTGCCGCTGTCTGGTTAATAGGTTCGGGGTGGTGCGCCCTTGGCGCTCAGGAAGCCCGGTGTTAGCATAGCGGCATTCAGCTCAAGCTTTAGGTGCTCTACCGATGCCTGCACATCCTTTAATGAATTACGACCTTTGGACCACAGCTTTAGATCAAAATGCACTGATGGCCTCGGCAGCTGAGCTGCACGGTCTGGTTGCTGGCATGTTAAGTGCCGGCGTCCCCGCAGATGCAAGTCAGATTCTACCAGTTTTACACGACTTCTTAAACGACGGGCAAGCGGTCAATGCAGCTTTAAAAAGCCAGATCAGCGAACTCATCACGGAAACGGCGCGGCAACTGGCCGACGAAGAACTGGGTTTCAGTCCTTTGCTGCCGGGCGACGATGATGCACTGCCCGAGCGGCTGGAAGCCTTAGTCGAATGGTCACAGGCGTTTTTGGTCGGTTTTGCCATTCAGCAAACTGATTTATCCATTGTCGCCGAAGAAGTGCGTGACGCGGTTGAACAGTTAACCGAAGTGACGCGTATTGATATCTACACGCCGGACGATACCAGCGAAGCCGACAACGAAGAGTCGTATTTCCTGGTGCTGGAGCACGTGCGCATTATGGTGCTGACCTGCTTCAGTGAAGTCGGCCAGAAGTTTGCTGCAGCTGAAGTGTCGAGCCAAACGTTGCACTGACAGGCTGTGAGCTCAGCCTGCGTTGAACTGAGCCAGCTTCAAACGAGCCAGCTTTGATTTGAGCCTGCTCTGAAATAAACAAGAGGCATTGATGACGCCCCAACAAACTATTCCTGTGTTCCCGGTTGCTGTATACGCCAAACGCCGCGCCGCGTTGCTGGCGACTTTAACGCCGGGCTCCGTGCTGGTGCACTGCGCAGCGCCGGAAGTGATCCGCAGCCGCGACACCGATTATACCTACCGTCAGGACAGTGACCTGCTGTATCTGACTGGTTTTCCCGAAGCTGAAGCCTGGCTGATTTTAAGTAAAGAGACAGACGGCAGCTGCCGCGAGTTGCTGCTCTGCCGGCCAAAAGACGAGCTGGCCGAAGTCTGGCAAGGCCGGCGCTTTGGCCCGGCCGCTGCCGCGCAGCAGTTTGGTCTGCCGGCGTTATGCCATGATGTGCTGGAGCAGGAGCTGCTGCAGGCACTTAATGGCAAACAGACGCTGGTATTTGCACAGGGCGCTTATCCCCAGCTCGACGAAAAGTTATTTCAGACGCTTAGCACGCTGCGCACTTTTCCCAAACGCGGTTACAGCGCGCCGGTGCATATCCAAGACTTGCGACCGCTGACGG
>JAIXSW010000506.1 GCA_027484495.1 Gammaproteobacteria bacterium | reverse complement strand
GTTTTGGTCGGGTCTGAACTACCGGCATGGGAAGGACCTGGCCAAGATACCGGTGCTGGCCAAGGCACCCGTCGTACCTAAGGAAAGTAAACCCGAGACCAAAACAAAGGGCCGGCCGAAGTCTGGGCAGGGACAACGTTGCACCATTCGACTGACTTCTGAACTGGAAAGCCGGTTACTGGACTACGGCGCCAAGTATGGCAATCTGCTTCGCAAGTGGATGAAACAGTACGTGGAGAACCCGGTTCCGTTTGTGGACTGCAGCAACATTCAGTTGGAACCGGGTCGGACGGACCGGCCGGTGATGGCCGTCGCCCTCCTGCCCTGGCAGGTAGAAATACTGAATGAAATTGAATCTGCGTTTGGTTGCAGCCGGTCTCAAGCGCTGATGAAAATTCTGGTTGCCATTGGGGTAGCTCGGGCGTAACCTTGTAATTGGAACATCGAAGACTCCAATTTTTAAGCCCCGTCCTGTGAGGGGCTTCCTGTTCCACCTGTTGTTGTCTTACGTTACCTGCACTGATTAAACCCCGGAACCTGGCCGGGGTTTTTTATTTCTCCAGTTCTTCAACCTGTTCGATGAATGTTGTGATTTGCACCGGCGTCAGGTGCCGGTCCAGTGTGTTCATGATCAGCGTTTTGAATTCCTCATACTTGGCGATGCCACTGGATTTCTCTTTGATGGTGAGCAATTTTTCGAGCAGGGCCGTGGCCGTTCGGAAGATTTGGGCCTTTTCACTGGTTTCCATCTTGCTGGTGTCGTTCATAAACGTCTTCAATTTCTGGTAAAGACGGGTGGATTCCGCGTGGATATCGACCTCTTCCAGTGGAATTTCGTCCGTTTCTGTGTCGTTTTGTGCGGAATTGGCCCGGTTCGGGGTCGTAGCTGGTGAAACCGCACCATTTCTGGTGGCAATGCTGGCAATGGCGTTTTTGACGGCCAGAGGGTATTTGCAGTCCCGATGGGTCAGAAAATCGGGGTGCTTTGCATACATTTGAGCCAGTTCTACCAGCATATCTTCCATCGAAGGTGTAATTCTTGGGTACTCTCTGGGGGTGCTTTTCTGCTCTGACATGCTTGTTAATCCTGTCGATGTGTTACTTTCCAGTGAATCATACCGGAATATTGCCGTTCCACATTCAAATTATCCGGTGATATACTGAAAACTCCCTACAAATCAGGGAATACAATCAGAGGATTAACAAGCATGTCGGACATGAGCACCGCGCTTAACTTTTACCGCCCGCGGCACTTCAAGCCGGCGGAGTTGGTAAGTCAGAAAGCGTTTCAGCAGTTAGGTGAGAACCGCGTTCTGCGTTATATCGACCCCCGGATCCTGATGATGGCCGACGCTCTGGCCGACCGGTTTTGTTTTGATGAGGACGGTAACAAAATTGGTACCGCCACGATAAACAACTGGGCTTTCGGCGGGAACCTGCAGTATCGCGGACTTCGCCAGCCGGGTGACCCTCACTTCAAACCGTTTTCAGACCACTCGTTTGGTCGCGCACTGGACATCACGTTCAGCACGACACCGGCCCATGAGGTCCGGGACCACATCGAAAAGCACCCCGAACTTTATCCGTTCATCACCTTTGTCGAAGAAGGTGACTCTGTGACATGGCTGCATATTGGCTGCGGCAACCTGGCCGGTATGGGTTTTAGCCTCAAGCAAAAAAACAGCCTGATTTTCTTTGATATTGACCACAGCTGCGTCCGTGAAGTTTTCCGGAAGGTGGGTGGCCATGTCTGAAGATAACAAAACTCTCGGAACTCAAAATACTCATGAAGCCCTGCACTGGTTGCATCAGGCGGCGATTTTCATAAGCCCTTTCATCGTGGCCGGTTTGACCGTGATGTTCGTTTGGATGCAAAAGCTGGATGACCGGCAGTACTCCATGAAAGACGAGTACCTGTCAAAGGCCGACTTCAATGGCGCCGTCGGCCGGCTTGAAACTTCGGTGGATAACCGGTTGGCCGCTTTCCAGAAAACGCTTGATGTAAATCAGGCGGCGTCAGCACAACAAACGGATCGGGTGCTGACGCAACTTAATGAACTCAACGAGAAGCTGACCCAGCTGTCGATTGAGCTTGAAAAGAAGACCAAGTGATGTCGAACCAGTATCTGGCGGGATTCATCAAGGACGCGACAAAGCGCTACAACAAGGACAGTAGCGGGATGTCGCACGGCCAGTTCATGTGCATCAACACGACCCTGAACAAAAAGCAGTTCACCTTCGACAAGTACCCCTTCCAGCGGGCCATTGCCGATGACATGCACGAAAACTTGGACTGTATGAAGCCGTCACAGGTGGGCCTGACTGAAATCCAAATCAGAAAGGCCCTGTCGATCCTGACCCGGACAGACAACCGGTCCCTGATTTACACGATGCCGAATGACAAGATGTTCAAGCGGATATCGAAAACCCGTATTCAGCCCATTTTGCAGTCGGATGCCAAGGCGTTCCGGTTGAGCGGAGACGTGAAGAACTCGATGGGCCTGATGCAAATCGGCAGCTCGTTCATGTATGTCACGGGGTCGACCGAGGGTGATGCCACCAGTATCAACGCCGACTTCATCTTCAACGATGAGGTGGACCTGACCG
>JAIXSW010000577.1 GCA_027484495.1 Gammaproteobacteria bacterium | reverse complement strand
GATAAACAGTTATGGGGGATCATCGCGGCGGTGATCCCACTGGAACGTTTGCTGCAGCAAACCCAACTGGAAAAGCTACAGCCTGATTATTACCTGGGTTTGTCTGGTCGCGATGGCGACATGCATAACCCGGAACTGTTTTGGGGCGATCAGGTCTTGCAGGGATTGCCGTCCGTATACGCCAATATTCGGTTGCCTAATGGCCACTGGCGCTTACACGCGTTTCCAAAACAACATATGCCGCTGTTGGCTGGGCTGCCCGCATTATTTCTACCGGCTGGTATTTTGGTTATTTTTTTACTGAGTACAGGCCTCTATGTGTTGTTGCGTTTGTCACAAGAACGCCAGCAAGCGCTGCAAACTGTGGCCTGGCAGGCCAGTTTTGATCCACTGACCGGCTTGGCGAATCGTTCTGTGCTGCTCGGCCAGCTTGAACTGATGCTCAAACATGCCAAAGCGCAGCGTACGCAATTAGCCGTGCTCAGTCTGGATTTGGATGAATTTAAGCAGGTCAACGAAAGTCTGGGTCACCCGGCTGGTGATCAGTTACTGCAATTAGTTGCGGACCGGCTATTAGAGCAATTGCATGGGCCAGAGCTGGTGGCTCGTTCCGGCGGAGATGAGTTTGTACTGGTCTTGCCGGCGTCAAGCCAGAGCGAAGCGCTCGAGAATTTCTGTCAGACGCTATTAAAATCGTTTCAAGCACCCTTTATGGTGCGCAATACACCATTGTCGATCTCAACCAGTATCGGCGTAGCGATTTACCCCAGTGACGGTTTGCTGGCGATTGATTTGTTAAAACATGCGGATCGCGCCATGTATGCGGCGAAACATCTGGGCCGCAATACTTTTCATTTCTATGACGCTGGCATGCAAAAAGAAGCCGATCATTTTGTCCACCTGCACCATGAAATACTCAAAGGCATCGAACAGCGTCAGTTTTTTCTGGTGTACCAGCCAATTTTTGATGTCGCTGCCCGACGGTTCAGTAAAGGCGAAGCCTTAGTGCGCTGGCAACATCCGGAGCGCGGCCTGATTTCGCCTTTTGACTTTATTCCGGTCGCGGAACGCACCGGTGCCATCCGGCCGCTTGGTCAGTGGATTTTACAACAAGCCATCGCTGATATGCAGCTATTTCAACAGCTTGGGCTTGATTTGCAGATCTCAGTCAATCGCAGTAGCCAGGAGTTTAATCAAAGCAAAGTCGCCGATGAATGGCTGGCACAGCTGAGTAGCGCTGGTTTGCTGCCAGAACAATTGATTCTGGAAATCACCGAATCGGTGTTTATGGATACGTTGTCGGTACAACAATCCAACGTGCTGAGTCTGCACCAGCAAGGTGTCAAGTTGGCCATCGACGATTTTGGTACCGGTTATTCAGCACTGAATTACTTGAGCCGCTATCCGGTTGACTTCATTAAAATTGATAAGAGTTTTATCAATCATATAGCTGAGCAGGATAAAGCCTGTGCCTTGGTTGCCGTGTTGATCAATATGGCAAAAGTGCTGGATGTGCAGGTCGTGGCGGAAGGGGTGGAAACCCGCGAGCAGTTTGATTTATTGCTGCAACTCGGCTGCGATTACATTCAGGGTTATTACTGTGCGCGGCCACTGGCAACAGCTGATTTTGTGTCTTTGGTACAACAACCACAGGCTTTTATATGACCGAGCAGCCGTGTGTCCGCAATTGTTGTCTGGATCCTGCGGATGTTTGTCTGGGCTGTGGCCGATCATTGCCGGAGATCACCGGCTGGCATCAGGCTAATGAGCAGGAAAAGCAGCAAATATTGCAGCGCGCGCAGCAGCGTTTACAACAGATGGCGGACAGCCAGCTCAGGCGTCGCGCGGCAAACCGACCTGAATAATCCGGATCAGGCGTTGTTGCGCCCGGCTGAGCACCTGCGTAGCTTTTTGTTGTTGCTGTAACACCGCCCAGTCGACATGCCGCTGGACCAGCGCGTCGCCGCGATAATCCTGCAGTGCCTGCAGAATTTGTGGCGAGTGCGGTGCATTGCCAAGCGCCACTGCCAGATTACGTTGCCAGCGCTGAAAGCCAATCCGGCGAATGGCCGAACCTTCGGTCAGTCGCAGGAACTCGGCTTCGCTCCAGCCGAATAAGTGCAGCAATGACTGGTCCCGCCATTGAGGCCGGCGTTGGAAGTCAGCTTCCTGCGTCAGTGGGGCAGTGCGGTTCACCGGGCACACCAGCTGGCAATCGTCGCAACCGTAGATCCGATTGCCGAGCAACGGCCGCAATTCTTCCGGAATATCATCCTTTAATTCGATGGTCAGGTAACTGATACAGCGCCGAGCATCGACCACAAAAGGCGCCACGATAGCGCCGGTTGGGCAACTGGTGATACAGGCAACACAGTTGCCGCAGTCTTTTTCGATCGGCTGGTCAATCGGCAGTGGAATGTTCACCAGAAGTTCGCCGAGGAAAAACCAGGAACCGGCCTCTTCACTCAGTAACAGACTATGTTTGCCAACCCAGCCGAGACCGGCTTTGGCGGCCAGCGGGCGTTCCAGTACCGGTGCCGAATCAACAAAAGGCCGGAAACCCAAATCGCTGACTCTGACCGCAATCCGCTCGCCAAGCTGTTTCAGCCGTTGTCGCAGTACTTTATGATAATCCCGGCCCAGCGCATAACGGCTGATGTAGCCGAGATTTGGATCGGCCAGATTGGTGGCAAAACCTGCCTGCGCCGGCAGATAGTCCATCCGCACCGAAATGACCCGAAGCGTGCCGGGCTGCAATTCCTGCGGCCGTGCCCGCATCATGCCATGTGACGCCATATAATCCATCTCGCCATGGAAACCGGCATCCAGCCATTGTTGCAGCCTGGGTTCTTCGCTTTGCAGGTCAGTATCGGTAATACCGCAGGCACTGAAGCCCAGTTGCCGGGCCCAGTCTTTGATTTCGGCCGCCAGTGCGGACCAGTCGGTGCTGTTGGTGTTGGTCATAACACAGAATAAAACGTCGTCAATCGCCAGATGTTACCACACAGTCTGATGTGCAGCGCGGTAGTGCTGACGCGTTGATTTTGGTAGCATTAGCATTGTGTTGATGTTTTACAGGCCAAACCGCCCATGTCCGGACTTACCCTTCAGATAAATCTCAGTGATGAAATTGCCACGAAGACCCTGGCAAGTAAGCTGGCACAAAGCTGTCGGCACGGTGCGGTGATTTATTTGCATGGTGATCTGGGAGCGGGTAAAACCACCTTCAGCCGATATTTGTTGCAGGCGCTGGGTCATCAGGGCAACGTCAAAAGCCCGACTTATACCCTGGTAGAAACCTATCAGCTGGATACTTTGGCAGTGTTTCATTTTGACCTTTACCGGCTGCACGATCCGGAAGAACTCGAGTTTATGGGGATCCGCGATTATTTTGCCCCTGAACATTTATGTGTGGTGGAATGGCCCGAGCGTGGCCAGCCTTTATTGCCGGTGCCTGATTTGGACCTGCAATTGAAAATAACCAGCGCTTCGGCCCGTCAGTTGCAAATCAACGCACTGACGGCACGTGGCGCAGCGATGTTGGAACTGATTGTCTGATATGAATTTTTTCCGGATGTTTGGCTTAGGCTTGTGCCTGACGCTCTGCAGTTTTGTCGTTTTAGCGGCAAATAAAATCGACAGCGTACGGATTTGGCCGTCACCGGACAGTACGCGCGTGGTGTTTGATGTCGAGCAAAAACCTGTGTTCCGCTTATTGGCCAAACAAGGTTCGTTAGTGACGCTGGAAATTGACGGCGTCAGTGAGCCTAAACTGGGCAAAATGTCCGGCGCGTCGGAACTGGTGAAGTCGATCCGGGTGCAAAAAGTCGCAGGCAAAACTTCCATCCGCGTGTTGCTGGATTTAACCCGGGAATCCACAGAAAAAGCTTTTGCATTGCCGCCTTCAGACCGATATGGTCATCGGCTGGTGCTTGATCTGACTGATGTTCAGGCGGAAAAAGCCTTTGTCGCGCCACCACAGCCCAGACGCACTGCGGGCAGCAGTGGCCGTGACATTATTATTGCCATTGATGCCGGTCACGGCGGCCATGATCCAGGTGCCGTGGGACCTAAAGGCACCTACGAAAAACACATCACGATGGCTGTCGCGGAAAAACTGGCCGCGTTACTGAACAAAGAACCCGGTTTCAAAGCGGTGCAGACCCGTACCGGCGATTATTATATTTATCCGAGTAAAAGACCTGATGTGGCACGCAGCAAACAAGCTGATTTGCTGATATCCATTCACGCCGACGCGGCAGAAAACCGCAAAGCCAGTGGCGCATCGGTCTGGGTATTGTCATTAAAACGCGCTACCACCGAAGTTGGCCGGATGATGGAACAAACCGAGCAACATTCAGAATTGCTGGGTGGTGTGGCCGAGGTGATTAAGGATTCCGCCAACGAGCGTTATCTGGCGCAGACGGTACTGGATTTGTCGATGAATCATTCCATGACGACCGGTTTTGAAGTGGCAGCCTCGGTATTACGGGAGCTGGATAGTGTCACTAAGTTGCACAAAAAACAGCCGCAGGCGGCCAGCCTTGGCGTGTTAAAAGCACCGGATATCCCATCGATTCTGGTAGAAACCGGCTATATCTCCAACCACAATGAAGAGCAAAAACTGAAAACTGCCTCGCACCAGCAAAAGCTGGCCAATGCGATGTTTCGCGCGCTGAAAAAACATTTTCAGCAGTCGCCGCCGGCTGACAGTGCGCTCGCGCAGTGGCGTGGCAAAAGTAACCTGCAGATGCCGGCTGAATCCGCCACTGCGCGCAGTAGCGGTGCCAGTGCCAGCTTGCCGGCATCGTCCAGCCCGACCGTATCGGGCCCGCGTAACAACATGGCAACAGTCGCGGGTCCTGCACTGCCGGCTCGAAGCGAAGGCAGCGCAAGGCTGGTGACGCATAAAGTCAAATCCGGCGAGTCCTTGTCGATGCTTGCACGCAAATACGGAGTGCCGATGTCGCGGCTGCGCCAGATCAATCAACTGAAGTCTGATAATATCCGCATCGGTCAGACCCTGCGGGTGCCGCAATCATGACCAT
>JAIXSW010000176.1 GCA_027484495.1 Gammaproteobacteria bacterium | reverse complement strand
ATGCCCTCTTACTGGTGCAGTACATCTTGACATGATGTTGTCTCCTTTCTTTGTGCAGTTTTAGCAATACATTTTCACAGGCTGCGCGCACGCAAGTAGAACATTGTTCTGCCTTCTATCATTAGTCTTACTTATTCAAAGCTAACGCCTGTGCAACCTTATTTCAACTATTTTTTCTGAAATCGATAAATTATCTTTCGACAAAGGTTATATGGGCAGTAAACTATTTGTTCTTGAATTTACTGTAGCGTGATATTAGGAAATGTAAGCGGTGGATTACTACAACGAATTTGTCCGCTTTTGGCACTTAGCCACCTTTGGGCTAGTGGTAGGTGACAGCAACAAATGTTCAGGTCATTACAATGAGTGGAACGATTCGTTGGTAATTGGTGGCAATTCAAATGGCGTTTTTCAATAAAGCCTTTTCATTAGACATTTCTGACACAAGTGGATGCATTGAGGACATCAACTCTTATATGATGGTCACCAGATGCGAAACTATGACCGCGGAGTATTCGCTCACCGGTCTTGCTTCCATTGAAACAGATGCATCATGCGATGCATGATTGGAACAACAATTAATGACACGCCAGTCAGAAAAGCAACACCCGAGTACAAAGCATAGAAACCAGCAAAAATTTTTCCCTCACTCGTTTTCGGTATATCAACTGGTCCCATTCCACTGAGTAACATGGCTGAATTCAAAAATGCGTCGAGCCAGGACAAATGCTCAAAATACTGGTAGCCAGCCATTCCGAGCGCCAAAGAACAGAGCAGTAATAAAATAGCTGCAAAAGCATGTCTCAACAGTCGAAAGTAGAAAGTCCTGCTTGAAATTGGGTAGTGTCTGCTGGGTTCATTCATGGTAGCCATCCTCAATATCAAATTTTAGTCACTACTGGCTTCAAGGGATTTAAACGCTTAATCAACAAGCATCTTGCGGCTGCAACGAGAGGACATCTGCTGACTGAAGATACTTCAGGAAATGCTTCGCTGTCGCAGAAAGCGGAAGATCTTTCCGCCAGACCACGGACCAATGACGGATAATAGGAAATCCACTGACCTGTAAAATACAAAGACCGGCCTGCCGAATCGACGGTAGGTCCAGGGCGATTGGATACTGAGAACGGCTCTGCGCGCTAGCTGACTGCTCCGACCATACCGATTGCTGCACAGCTAATTGGGACAGCACCGCAATACCAAGACCTGCCGCCACTGAGTGTTTAATTGCTTCATTACTGCCCAAACTCATCACCACATTTGGCTTGAATTGATGCGCATTAAAATGCTGCTCTGCAACCATTCGGGTACCACTACCAGGCTCTCGCATTAGCCAACGCTCTGTAGTCAAATCAGCCAATTCAACCGGTTTTCCGGCTAACGGATGCTGCAATGCGCTGATAATGACTAACGGATTTACCTGAAACTCTAAACGCTCTAGGGGTAAATCCTCCGGCGGCATCATCATCACAGCTAAATCATCCATGCCCTGCTGCAGACGACCAACCACACGGTCTCTGTTTTCAATAGCAAGCTGGATCTCAATCCCCTGGTGCGCTGCAGAGAATGGTCCGAGTAAATCGGGCACAAAATACTCTGCTGTGGTCACAGCGGCGATGCGTAGCCGACCACTAACCAGCCCGTTGATCTCTGCAATTCTGGACTCGAACCGCTGCCAACACGCCGCTATTTCCCGGACGGCCTGATAAAGTTCCTCGCCGGCCTGGGTCAGCCTGATTTGCCTCCCCGTAGTCTCAAATAATTTTTGGCCAATCGTCGCTGAAAGCTCGCGCAGTTGCACAGACACGGTTGGCTGGCTGACGTAAAGCTCTAGTGCCGCTTTGGTCACTGACAGTAGCCGAGCAGTTGCCTCGAAAGCCCGCAGTTGCTGCGGAGTAATGCGTTGAAAACGGGCCAGTGTTAAAGCAGGCATAGATAAAGGTCTGCTGAGATTGTATAAAAGGCAATCTATAGCTTTTGAGCTATACATTCAATAAAAACAAAGTATTTTTATTTATGCATTCGCTGCCATAGAGTGCGTGCAGTCACAATATGGAGCGCCAAAATCATGCATAGTCTGTCCCTGAACGACGAGAAAAATTCAGCTGTATATCCTGATGAATTCGGGTCAACTGACGGCGACAATGTGGCGATAACTGTTGCCTTGGGCGATGGGATCGGTCCCGAAATTACTCATGCTACTTTACGGATCCTCTCTGCTGCCGGAGCGAGGATCCGCCCGGAGTTTATTGAGATAGGAGAACAGGTTTATCTGGCTGGTCATAGCGCAGGGATCACACCTGAGGCATGGCAAAGCCTGCGCCAAACAAAAGTCTTTTTGAAAGGTCCCGTCACGACCCCTTCGGGATCAGGCTATAAAAGCCTGAATGTTACAATCCGCAAAACACTTGGGCTCTATGCCAATGTGCGACCTTGTATCAGCTACTCCCCTTATGTACACAGCCTTCACCCGACAATGGATGTGGTCATTATCAGAGAAAACGAAGAAGACCTTTACGCTGGTATTGAGCATCGCCAGACAGACGAGGTTTATCAGTGCCTGAAACTTATCACCAGACCCGGCTGCGAAAAGATTATCCGCTACGCCTTCGAGTACGCGCGCAGTCATGGCCGTCAGAAAGTGACCTGTATGGTCAAAGACAACATCATGAAAATGACCGATGGCTTGTTTTATAAGGTGTTTCAGGAAATAGGTACCGACTATCCAGATATAGAGCAAGACCGCTATATCATCGATATCGGCAGTGCCCGACTGGCAACGCAGCCAGAACGCTTTGATGTCATCGTGACCACGAACTTGTATGGCGATATTATCAGTGACATCGCCGCTGAAATCTCCGGCAGCATCGGTTTGGCAGGTAGCGCAAACATTGGCGAACATGTAGCAATGTTTGAGGCCATTCATGGCAGCGCCCCTGACATTGCCGGCAAAGGTGTGGCCAATCCAAGCGGATTAATCCTCGCCGCAGTAATGATGCTGGTACATCTGCGCCAGGCTGATGTGGCTGAAAAAGTACATAACGCCTGGCTTAAAACCATCGAAGACGGCATCCATACAGCCGATTTAAAGGGAACACAAACTGAAATTCTCGTTAACACCAGTCAGTTTGCGGCAGCGGTGATAGCGAGACTTGGCGCAGAACCCCAAAAATTCAAACCTGTCAGATACCAAAATGCGGCACCAGTGTCGAATGCCAATATCGTGTCTTATCAAGCGAAACCTTTGGCGAAAAAAGTCATAGTCGGCGTCGATGTATTCATTCATCAACACGAACTCAGTGCAGACCAACTTGCTGAGCGTCTGCACAAACTCACCACCGAAGCAGTGGAGTTACAGATGATCACGAACCGGGGTGTCAAAGTTTGGCCAGGCGGTTTTCCTGAGACTTTTTGTACCGACCACTGGCGCTGCCGCTTTATGGTTAAAACAGACCATGGCCAGCTCCACTACAGCGATGTCATCAGGCTATTAGCCAACATTAGCAGCGACTATTTCGACGTGATTAAGACCGAGAATCTATGCTCGTTTGACGGTGAAGCCGGCTTCACGTTGGGCCAGGGACAATAAAATCTGATAGCGGAGCTGCCAAAAATGGATCTTCAGTTTGATGTAACAAGCCTGCATAAGGCAGCTCTTTTAACCAAACACCATAAGTTGTGCTTGATTGCGCCTGCATTAGCGGACGCAGGCTTCACACTCAACGTGACCGAAGCATTGGATACAGACAGTTTAGGAATGTTTTCCGGTGAGTACATACGGACTCTGTCACCACTGGATTGCGTGAAAACCAAAGCGAGGCTCGCCAGTGAACTGACTGGTGAGCGTTTTGGTATTGGCAGCGAAGGTAGTTTTGGTGGCGGTCCATTACAAGGACTACTCAATTGGGACGACGAACTTATTTGTTTGTTTGATAAAGCAACAGAACAGTACGTTGTCGCTCATGCGGCCGGGCCCGTGCCGCTTAGTCCGATAGATACTGACCAAGTGGAAACCATCCGCTCGCATCTTGAAAAACACGATGAGAAACAAGGTTGGATTTGTGTTACCAGCAAAGAACTTATTAAAGGCCTGGTTGGGTTTGCAGATATTCACCACACAATGCAGCAAACCGGTTTACTGGCAACGCCCACGAAGCTTTCTGAATCCATTCGCTTATTACCTGATTTGAGAGCACACCTTTGCCCGCCAAGGCAAGAATACATCCGGCAAGCCGCCCATCAACTAGCTGCGAGACTTCGTGCGCGCTGCCCGGCGTGTCAGGCTCCAAATTTTTGGCGCAAAGACGTTAAGCAAGGCTTGCCCTGCTCTCAATGCGGTTATCCTACGCATCGCATTCAGCATTTCATCCACAAATGCGACTGTTGCAGTTACAGCTCGATTGAAATCGCCCTTGAACAATTTGCCGAGCCGACACATTGCCCACTATGCAATCCGTGAAGAGCAGCCTGTTGCCGACACTAACCAGGCAGTTTTTTAAACTGTCCCTAATCCGGCGCAGTTAAATACGAATTAGTAACTGATTTATATAGATTTTCCAGTTAAATTCTAAATCTAATCTATACTGTCGCCGCCAGATAAAAATTGGGGGCAGTATGAATATCCGTGCATTGACCATTCGGTCACGTTTGATGATTAGTTTTGTTTTTATGGGTTTTTTGCTGGTTATACTCGGAGGACTGAACTTCGCGTCGATGACAAACTTACGACAAGTCACCGTTGATATAGAACGAAACACCATTCCCAGCCTTGAGTACATCGGCGAACTCAGAAACGAAGTCTCACTCATCCGGGTCGCCGGTCTTCGATATCTGGTCGCTCTGTCCGCCGATGAAAAATCTCATGAGCGCACTGAGTTAGCACATGTATTAGATGAATTTAAACAGACTCAAGAAGATTACCAGCCATTTATCAGCTTGCCGGGTGAGCGCGAGGAATACGACAAATTAATTAGAAATATCAATGATTACGTCGCCGGTGTGAAGCAGGTATTTGACGATGTCGATCAGGGGCAGCAGCAGAAAGCACAGACATTCTTACTGAAAGAGCTCGCAACTGTCCTCACACAGATGAATGAAAACATGGATACTCTCGCCGAAATCAACAAGAAGTTCGCTGCCGAAACATCCGCTCATTCTGCGACTGAATTTACCACCATAAAATTCCAAAGCCTGGGCACGATACTGTTCGCAATTATTATTGCGACAATTCTGGCGTCGGTTATTACCAAAAGCATTACCCACCCGCTCAGGGAAGCGGTAGATGTTGCCGGTAGAGTGGCTAACAATGACCTGACATCCGACATAAAGCGTGTCGGTAATGACGAGCTTACGCTTCTGATGCAAGCGGTTGAACAAATGCAGCTCAACCTCCGTGAGACCATCGTACAAGTGAATTCGTCATCCAGCCAACTGGCTGCTGCTGCCGAGGAGCTTAACTCAGTCACAGAGAACAATGCGCAAGGCATTCAGCAGCAGAACGATGAAATCCAACAAGCTGCAACCGCAGTGACAGAAATGAGCTCTGCCATTGACGAAGTGGCCAAAACCGCAGTCACCACCTCAGAATCTTCCGCATCTGCTGCAGAAGGCGTTCAAAGAGGTCGTTCAGAGGTGCAGCGGACGGTGCAAGCGATCCAGATGATGAATACTGACATTGAAACATCGACCAATGTCGTTCAGGTGCTTGCACAAAAATCAAACGATGTTGGCAGTGTGTTAGAAGTGATTCGGGCAATTGCTGAGCAAACCAATCTTTTGGCGCTCAACGCGGCGATTGAAGCGGCCCGGGCAGGTGAAGCTGGCAGCGGATTTGCAGTCGTTGCAGACGAGGTTCGAGCTCTGGCGGCACGCACGCAGGCCTCAACCAAAGAAATTGATGCCATGGTCAAAACGATGCGAACCGGCGCGTCAGAAGCCGTTCACGCGATGAATGGAAGCTCAGTTCAGGCAGCAGAGGCACTTAATGTGGCCAAACTTGCAGACGCAGCGCTTGAAACAATTTTTATCCAGGTCAATAAAATCAATGACAGTAACATGGTTATTGCGAGCGCGTCTGAAGAGCAATCTAAAGTAGCCCGGGAAGTAGACCGGAATATTGTCAATATCAGCGATATTTCAGCGCAATCGGCAGCAGGTGCCAACCAAACCAAAGCTGCAGCGCACGAGTTGGCAAGACTCGCAGCGCAACTCAATGCCGTAGTCAGTGGTTTTAAAGTTCACCGATAGATAAAAGCACTTTTTATCGACTGGTTTACTCTTTCAGCGCCGCAGTTTGTGATGTTGCGGCGCACTTTTATCCTGCTCATTTCGACACCTATCGAGCATCGAAATGCTCCAGTACCTTTCAACAAAAACCTGCTATTCCGTTGGCTGTTGCCGGTAGCCTGTCTGTTAATTGTACGTTATGTGTGCAATCGAACATTGTAATCAGACGAAGTCCTTATACTGGTCATGTATCCATTTGGATACAAGAGCACAAGGAATTGCAATGACGGTTCACCCCCAGCAGTTGACACCTCCAAACGGAGCTTTTGAGCCCTTTGACCGCCCCCCCACCAACAATAGACTTTTAAGCGAATTACCCGAAGATGCTCAGCAGCGGATTTTCCCGCACCTTGAATTAGTCGAAATTGGATTAGGACAGGTCATCTGCGAATCAGGCACCAAACTCCGTCACGTGTATTTTCCCCTCGATTCGATTGTTTCATTGCTATATGTCACCGCTAATGGGGCATCCGCCGAAATAGCCGTGGTTGGATGTGACGGTATGGTAGGTGTTTCCCAGTATCTGGGGGGCGGAAGTACAACCAGCCGAGCGGTGGTGCAAAGTCAAGGCTTTGCATATCGACTGCTGGGTCAACGGCTCATGAATGAATTCAATCTTTTCGGCGCACTGTTCAATCTATTGCTCAGATATAGTCAGGCAGTACTGACTCAAACAGCACAAACTGCGGTCTGTAACAGACACCACTCTATCGAACAGCAGCTGTGTCGCTGGTTACTCTTGTCAATAGACCGTCTTCCATCACCGATCCTAGTCATGACGCAGGAGCTCATCGCGAATATGCTGGGTGTTCGGCGGGAAGGTGTGACCCAGGCCGCGGGTAACTTGCAAAAACTTGGGATCATCAATTATCGGCGAGGTCATATCGAGGTGATTGACCGTCAATTACTCGAAAAAACATGCTGTGAATGTTATCGGGTCGTTCAAGCTGAAAGCAGGCGACTGATGCCAGTGCATCGGTGTTGTTCACCCATTTAGAACAACCAATGTGGGATGGATTTAGCAAGCCAAATTGCTGAATACATGCTATTCAAAAGGTAGATAGCCAATCTCAATTCAAAAAATCATCGCCATACAAATAAAAAAGCCGGGTATTACAACCCGGCGTTTTCAATTAGAACCTGGCTTTGTCAGCCACTCATTAAATTACTTGCTGCGACGACGCAGACCTAACAGGACCAGTGACAGACCTAACATGCCGACAGTGGCTGGAGCAGAAACTGCTTTTGCTTTAGTCATTGTGAGCTGTGCTAACAATTCAAGTTGGTTCACAGTACCTTCCCGAGTAACCAAAACTACTGAACCGTCTGGGTTAACTACTGACTGAGTCACGCCAGACAGCGGATTCAGCTTGAAGGAAATTGAGTACTTTTCGTTCCCGACTACAAACTTAATCGCTGGCAAATTTAAATTAATCAGGAATGTATCATCACAACCTGTATTCGAAAGCTGTGGTGTTGGGCATTTTGCCGGATTTGCCAGGTTTGGCGTCTCGTTAAACTGGATACCAACTTTCGCCGTGTTTGCACCTAAAGGTGGATTCACCAGCGTGAAAAGTGTTTCGAGATCCAATGTGTACAGTGAACGAGAGCCAGTTGGGATCGTTTTATTCGAGTGCGTAATTAAACCCGTTTGAACCCAAGCGCCATTCGTTACTAAAGTGCCGGCTTGAGAAACGATGTTTAATCCGCTCTTAGCGTTTGATGAACCCCAGCTAACGTCAGTGTACGCATTTGTTAAACCAGCTGCGCCTGTGAATGTTAAACCACAGCCGTTTGTCGCGTTCGTCGTACCTGCAGCACAGTCATAAACCGTGCCATTCGCTTGTTTGCTAGAAGAATTTACACCATCAGCTAACCAGCCAGACTTTGTCGCAAAATCAATTGCAGGAATCAATGCTGCTTGTGCTGAGCCAACAAAAGTTGCGATTGACAGAGCGCTTGCTTTTAAAAGAGTTTTGAATTCCATTTTAATACCACCTTAAATGATTGATTCGCCTAGTATCGACCGGCAGGCTAAAGCTGTTACTGACAAGACAATAGCAAGCTACATGCCAATCGAATATAAGCCAATTTTATCAATCGCTTACAGAGATATCAAATGACTCAAAAAGACATTCTGTAAATTTTTACGACACTTAAGAAATGTAACGCTCAGGCGACAGCATATTTTGTGGCTAAACCCAATCCTGTGATGAGATTTTCCAGAGGTTGCGCTTTCAGGTTGTGTTGACAGCTAAGTGCGGCAGAATCTGCCAAGCTGATTACCCGCATTGCCTTCATTGTAGTCATTCGTTTTTTCGTGAGCCTTAACTTTTGAGACTTTCGTAAAAACTAAGGAACTGTATCAACACCAACCAGTCAGGAGAAGACTGAGCACGACAGCATCTATTTAAGCAATTGATAACCCCACTGCTGAAAATAAGATGATCGCATTACTACTTCAGAACCGCTGCTCCACTTTTAATTGCAGCTCGTAGGAGTTGATATCATTCCCTGCACCGACAGGTTTGGCCAAATCCAGGTGAATAACGTTGTCATTGGCAGAGCGGGCAGAATAAAAGCGCGCCCCGATGCCAACTGCGCCTAACCACGATTGCTGGGTATTTGGCGTAATCAGGTCAAATCGCTGTT
>JAIXSW010000185.1 GCA_027484495.1 Gammaproteobacteria bacterium | reverse complement strand
ATTGAGCAGGCGTTAGGTCTGAATGATATCAATGAGCTATTCGCTGATTTTGCGGTGAAACCGCTGGCCTCGGCGTCGGTGGCCCAAGTGCACACCGCGCGGCTGCGGCTGCCAGACGGCACGGAGCCGGAAGACGTCATAAAAGTGATCCGGCCGGATATCCGGCAGCAAATTCTGGCCGATTTGGAACTGATGGCTGATTTGGCCATTGCAGCAGCACGCTTTTTACCGGATGGCAAACGCCTGCGACCACGGGAAGTTGTTGCCGAGTATCGGAAAACCATTCTGGACGAGCTGGATTTACAGCGCGAAGCTGCGAACGCCATTCAGCTGCGGCGCAATTTCGAGGGTTCTGAATCGCTTTATGTGCCATTTGTCTACAGTGACCACAGTCGGGTCAATGTGATGGTGATGGAGCGGATTTACGGTATACCGGTGTCGGAAACGGAACGGCTGATCGCCAATGGCACCGACATGGAATTACTGGCTAAGCGCGGCGTTGAAGTATTTTTCACGCAGGTATTTCGCGACAGTTTTTTCCATGCGGATATGCATCCCGGTAATATATTTGTTGCAACGGATAAACCACTGAATCCACAATATATCGGTATCGATTGTGGTATTGTCGGCACACTGAACCGCGAAGATAAACGGTACCTGGCTGAAAACTTTGTGGCCTTTTTTAACCGCGATTACCGCAAGGTGGCAGAGCTGCACGTCGATTCCGGCTGGGTACCTGCGGATACATCGATTGAAGAATTTGAAAGCGCGATCCGCACCGTGTGCGAGCCGATTTTCCAAAAACCACTGGCCGAAATTTCTTTTGGTCAGGTGCTGATGAATCTGTTTAATACCGCACGCCGGTTTGATATGCAGGTGCAACCGCAGCTGGTGCTGCTGCAAAAGACCCTGCTGTATATCGAAGGGTTGGGCAGGCAGCTGTATCCGCAGCTGGATTTATGGAAGACCGCCAAGCCGTTTCTGGAGAATTGGGTCAAACAGCAAATGGGCCCCTGGGCTGTGCTGCGGCAAATCAAAGAAAATCTGCCGTTCTGGGCAGAGAAACTGCCAGAAATGCCAACGCTGCTGCACAGTTATCTGCAACAGCATCCACGATCACAGCAACAGCTGCTGGCCCAATTGCAACAATTGCAGGTCAAACAGCTGGAGCAAGGCAAAAGCCTGAAACTGGTGATTCTGGCAGCGGCTTTTGTCGTCAGTGCGACCATCCTGCTGGCACTCGGCCACTCAGGGTTGGCACTGACCGCTTTCGCGATTGGTTGCATCGGCGCAATCAAAGCGATTTTGTCATAATTATTTTATAGAATCGGCATCGTTGTTAAGACCGGGCATGGAGTTCGGTCAGATAACAAGCGTATACTTAAACGGTTTTTAGTCTGAGGAAGTTTTAATTATGGGCATTGGTGGTTTTAGCATTTGGGAATTGATGATCATTCTGGTGATTATCGTGTTGTTATTCGGGACCAAACGACTGCGTAACATCGGTACTGATCTCGGTTCAGCGATTCGTGGCTTTCGCAGCTCAGTGAAAGACCCGGAAGCAAGTACAACAGAGGACGCAGCCTTTCCTGAGATTAAGCAAGACCCGGCGGTCAGCGCTCAGTCTACCGCAACACAGCAAAGCGCAGCGGCTCCGTCCCCTGCCCAAAGCAGCAACCAGGCACAAGACAAGCACTGATGAGTTTCTGGGAACTGGTTGTTGTTGGCGTGGTGGCTTTGCTGGTTTTAGGGCCGGAAAAGCTGCCTGGCGCTATCCGGAGTGTCACTGGTACTATCCGGTCTATCCGAGAGTTTGGCCATCAGATGAAGTCGGAACTATCCGACGAACTGCGCGTGCATGAATTGCATGAAAAATTGCGCCAGGCGGAAGAAAAAGGTCTGCTTGGATTATCTGCCGATGAGATCAATGCACTGGCAGAATTACGCCGCTCCGCTGCTGAGGTCAATAATCCGTATGGCAGCAGCGCGACAACACCGGCCTCTTTGCCACCGGCTATAACCAGTCTGCCGGCCCAGCCCCAGACAACAGAGCCTGGAGCAATTGCCACCGCCCAAACTCCTGCAGCAACAGTCCCGACTGCTGTCCCCGCGAGCATTAACCACGCAGCACAAGTGAATGATCAAAAAACAACGTCATGACCCTAACAGCCTGATGGGGCATCTGATTGAACTGCGCAACCGGCTGTTAAAATCTATCGCAGCGATAGTGCTGTTGTTTTTAAGCCTGGCTTATTTTGCAAACGACATTTATCACCTGCTGGCTTTGCCATTACTGGCGTCGTTACCTAAAGGCACTACGATGATCGCTACAGGTGTAGCATCCTCATTTTTTGTGCCTTTTAAACTGACCTTTATCGTCGCTGTTGTGCTGGCTATTCCTTATGTGTTGTATCAAATCTGGAGTTTTGTCGCGCCGGCTTTATACAACAAAGAAAAACATCTGATAGCGCCGCTGATTGTCTCTTCCACCCTGCTGTTTTATATCGGTATTGCCTTTGCATATTTCCTGGTATTTCCGCTGGTGTTTGGCTTTTTTACCAGCGTGACACCAGCTGGCGTTGTGAATGCGCCAGATATCAGCACCTACCTCGATTTTGTGCTGCAAATGTTCATTGCCTTTGGCCTCAGCTTTGAAATTCCGGTAGCGATTTTATTACTGATTTGGTCGGGCGTGATGGATCGGGCAGCGCTGATTGAAAAACGCCGGTACTTTATCGTACTGGCCTTCATTATTGCGATGTTCCTGACACCACCGGACGTTCTGTCACAGCTGTTGCTGGCCGTCCCCATGTGTATCCTTTACGAAATCGGCATCTGGTTGGGCCGGTTTTATGAAAGACCAGCCGATGCCGATGACGAATTGCCAGAAGAGAAAGCTGAATAACAGGAGTCGGTGCATGCGTCGTTTAACCAGGTTTGTCGCTGTGTGCGGTCTGTGTCTCGCAACCAATGCAGTGGCGAACTCACTGCAGCAGTGTCGCGCCATAACCAATGAAGCCGCAAGGTTAAGCTGTTACGACCAGCTAGCAGACGCCGCTCAACAGACCAGCACCGCGGCTGTCGCACCCACAACGTTAGCGCAACAAGCAGGGAATCCAGCGGAGGTCGCGCCTGCTGCTCGGGTACCGGCGCAAAACCGTGACGAGGCCTTGTTCGGTACCAGTGGTGAGACCATTGAGTCTGCCATTGCTGATTTAACCGTGCAGGTTAAAACTGTGGCACAGGACTCCCGCCAAAAATTACTGCTGACGATGAGCAATGGTCAGCGCTGGCTGCAACTGGATCAGGCTTTCCTGAAAGTCAGTGCTGGTGACAGCTGCGTGATCAGCAGCGGTATGTTTGGCTCCTT
>JAIXSW010000449.1 GCA_027484495.1 Gammaproteobacteria bacterium | reverse complement strand
TGGTCGATAGCAAAAATGCCTTTTTGTCCTAAGTCCTGCGCCGTCACATAAACGGTGCGGTTATCCGGCGCAAACACATAGTCGTCAACCGAACGGTCCCATTGCGGCGCCAGTTCTTTGCGCTCGCCAGTCACCAAATCCAGCAGGATCAGGCCAAAACGGTCGGCTTCATACACTGGCTTTTTCATCGCCAGGTAAGCCATATAACGACCATCACCGGAGAATTTTGGTTTGGCATCCCAAGCCGGATTGTCTTTGGTCAGATTGATTTTCTGGCCGCCGTTCAACGACACTTGGAAAATATCAAAATTGGTATGCCAGCTTTGATCAACGGCCGGGATTTTGGCACTGAACACCAGGTTTTTGCCGTCCGGGGTAAAAGCTGCTTCGCTGGTACCGGCGACATCAGTGTCCCACTCCGGCATTAAGTCCTTAGCATCTTTGACTGCAGTTTCAGTGATGTCAGCCACGAAGAAATGATTCTTCAGACCATCTTCCCAGGTATCCCAATGCCGGACCATCAGAGAATCATAGGCTGTGGCACTGTCTTTTTTCTCGGTGGTGGTTTTGTTGTGTGCGACGGTACAGGCCAGGTCTTTACAGCCTGGTTTCACGTCCAGCGTCAGCACTAACTTTTTGTCGTCGGCCGACACCATGTAACCCTGCACATCAAGCGGCAGATCGGTCACCTGCCGTGCTTCTCCGCCCGTCAGCGGCAAACGCCACAGCTGGCTGGAGCCAGAACGGTCTGCTAAAAAGTATAACGCGGTGCCGTCGGCGTTAAAACGCACATCGTGCTCACGACCGGCGCTTTCGGTCAGGCGACGCACTTTGTTGCCATCCTGTACATCGAGTAAATACAGGTCAGCCGTGGTGTCGGCTGGCGCCAGGCCACCATTTTTCTGGCCGTAGACGACATAACGGCCATCTGGAGAAACCTGGACGTCGTAAATTTTATTCAGTTTGTTTAAGTGCTCAATCGTCAGATTGGTTTTCGCCTGTGCACCAGCTGCCACCAGCAAGGCACTGACCAGAATTCCCCAAGCTTTCATCTGGATACTCCGTTGTCGCAAATTTGGTTGTTTATATAGTTCTTATTGTAAAAACGCGCCTGAAGTTCCCTTCAGACGCGCTGTATATCGAGCTTATCAGGCTTTTGCTGCCTCGGCGATTTTGACTTTCCAAATCGCCGGCCCCTGCTCGTGGACATTGTTCCCCTGACTGTCGACGGCGACTGTGACTGGCATATCTTCGACATCAAATTCGTAAATCGCTTCCATGCCTAAGTCGGCAAAAGCCACCACGCGGGATTTTTTGATTGCTTTGGACACCAGATAGGCTGCGCCACCGACGGCCATCAGATACACCGCTTTGTGCTCTTTAATGCTGGCGACGGTTTTATCACCGCGTTCAGACTTGCCGATCATGCCAAGTAAGCCAGTCTGGCCCAGCATCATGTCAGTAAATTTATCCATCCGCGTCGCTGTGGTCGGGCCTGCCGGGCCTACCACTTCATCACCGACCGCATCGACCGGGCCGACGTAGTAAATAAAGCGGTTTTTAAAGTCGACGCCATCCGGTAATGCTTCACCTTTGGCCAGCATATCGGCAATGCGTTTATGCGCCGCATCACGGCCGGTCAGCATTTTGCCGGACAAGAGCACGGTTTCACCGGCTTTCCATTCCAACACGTCAGCCGGAGTTACTGTATCCAGATTGACCCGGCGCACGTTCTGCCCCAATTCCCAGGTCACTTCTGGCCAATCTTCCAGCTTAGGTACTGGCAAATGGGCCGGACCTGAACCATCTAAATGAAAATGCACATGACGCGTCGCCGCACAGTTCGGGATCATCACCACAGGTTTTGACGCTGCGTGCGTCGGCGCTGATTTGATTTTGACATCGACCACTGTGGTTAAGCCACCCAAACCCTGAGCACCGATCCCGAGTTTATTCACTTTTTCATACAGCTCAACGCGCAGCTTCTCTTCGCCAGTCTCAGCGCCTTTTTCGAGAAGGTCTTGAATATCGACGCTTTCCATCAGCGCTTCTTTAGCCAGTACTGCGGCTTTTTCAGCAGTGCCGCCAATGCCAATACCCAGCATGCCTGGCGGACACCAGCCAGCGCCCATTTTTGGTAAGGTTTCCAGTACCCAATCCACCACAGAATCAGATGGGTTCAACATCACCATTTTGGTTTTGTTTTCACTGCCACCGCCTTTAGCGGCAATGGCCACTTCGACATGATGACCGGCGACCAGATTGATGTGCACCACAGCAGGTGTGTTGTCTTTGGTGTTTTTACGCGTACCGGCCGGGTCCATCACAATCGAGGCGCGCAGCGGATTTAATGGGTTCATGTAAGCACGACGGGTGCCTTCATCGACCATTTCCTGCACTGTCATGTCGGTTTTGTCCCACTTGACGTCCATGCCGATATTGACGAAACAAGTGACGATGCCGGTATCCTGGCAAATAGGCCGGTGGCCCTGAGCGGACATCCGCGAGTTAATCAGAATTTGCGCGATGGCGTCTTTGGCGGCCGGATTTTGTTCTTTGTGATAGGCCTTTTCTAGCGCCTGAATAAAATCCAACGGGTGGTAATAAGAGATGTATTGCAACGCATCTTCGATGCTATCGATAAAATCTTGCTGGCGAATAACCGTCATAGGGTGCCCTTCTGCGTGGTTGGGGGCAGTCAGCGCACCGGCTGCCCTGATCTTTACATGATGCAATATGCACATGGTGTTTTTACAGCACCCGACCCTTGCCTGGTCCGGCACTGCTTCTCATTTTAAGCAGGGCTGCTATCATAACGCGCATCCTGTAGAGGCGGCTAGTCAGTTCATGCTGAATTCATCGGTTCTGACCTTCCTGCTGCCGCCGAAAATTGATTGAGTCTGTCGTTATGTCTGTGCAGTTTCTTGTGTCGTCGGCAGTGTCCGATTTAACCGGCTGTTTTCGTGCGGTCGCAGCCGAGCCATTTGCGATGTTGCTCGATTCGGCTGCCCCCGACCACCCCAACAGCCGTTATGACATTCTGGTGTGCCGGCCATTGGCCTGCCTGACGGCGACGGGCCGGCATTGTCAGGTGCAATACTTCGACTCGGCAAATCCGCGTCAGCAAGTCAGCGACGCGGATCCATTTGAACTGCTGAAACAACTCCAGCTTGAGCTGTTGCCGCAATTACCGGCGGACGCAACCGGGCTGCCTTTTACTGGCGGCGCTGTTGGTTTTTTTGGTTATGATCTCGGCCGCGTTACCGAAAAACTGCCAGAGCTGGCGCTGGCTGATATCAAGGTGCCTGACCTGGCTATTGGCATCTACCGCCACGCATTGGTGCTGGACAAACAGCTGAAGCAGCTGTGGTTTGTTGATGCGAAAGGTCAGGCGGAACAGCATTTCCCAGCGTTTCAGACGCTGTTTGCCGACGCGCTGCAGCCTCCCGGCCAACCGCTGTCTGCAGCGGAGTTTGCGCTGACATCGCCGTGGCAAGCCAATATGAGCCATGCGGACTATCTGCAAAAATTCGAGCGTATTCAGCAATATCTGCAAAGCGGCGACTGTTATCAGATTAATCTGGCGCAGCGTTTTACTGCAGGCTTTGAAGGCGACGCCTACAGTGCTTATCTGCAGCTGCGGCACACTAATCAGGCGCCCTTTTCGGCCTTTATCCGTTTGGCTGATGCGGCGGTACTGTCGATTTCGCCGGAACGGTTTATCGAGGTGAAAGCCAGGCAGGTGGAGACCAAGCCAATTAAGGGCACGAAACCACGTTTTACTGACCCGCTGCTGGATACTCAAAGCGCAGAAGCACTGCGCCACTCAGCCAAAGACCGCGCTGAAAATGTGATGATTGTCGACCTGTTGCGTAATGATCTTGGCAAGGTTTGCACGCCCGGCACAGTCCGCGTTCCCGCGCTGTTTGCCATCGAATCTTTTCCGGCGGTGCATCATCTGGTCAGCACTGTGACCGGGCAACTGGACGCTTTGTATCAGCCGATTGATGCATTGCGCGCGGCTTTCCCTGGCGGATCTATCACCGGCGCGCCCAAAGTACGGGCGATGCAAATCATTGAAGAACTCGAGCCACACCGGCGTAGTGTCTATTGTGGTGCCATTGGCTACATCAGTCAGCATGGTCATATGGACACCAATATCGCGATCCGCACGTTGGTGATCTCAGACCAGCAGATCCATTGCTGGGCCGGCGGCGGCATTGTCGCGGATTCACAAGGGGCGGCGGAATATCAGGAAACCTACGACAAAGTCGGTAAAATTTTACCGGTGCTGCAAGGTGGCGGACATTCATCATGACCACGACAGAGATCGAACTCTGGATTAGCCGTTTTTTGCTGCAACCCCCGCAACTCAGTAGTTCTGAACACACCGCGCCAAACGCCGCAGTGTTATTACCCATTTTTCGCCATCAGGGCCTGTGGACGCTGTTAATGACCCGACGCGCTTTGCATCTGCGCCACCATCCGGGCCAAATCAGTTTTCCCGGTGGCCGGATCGAAGCCGGTGAATCATCGAGTGCCGCAGCGCTGCGCGAGACCTATGAAGAAACCGGTATTGCCACCACGCAGATCCGCTTACTCGGCAAGTTACCGGCCATCAATACGTCAACCGGTTTTATCGTTGAGCCCTGGCTTGGCGTCCTCGACCAACTGCCGGATTTAACGCTGCAACAAACCGAGGTGGATTCGGTACTTTTGCTGCCACTGCATGAAGCGCTGTCGGCGGAGCGCCGGCAAACGGAAATATGGCCACTGCGCGGCCGCCGGCAACAGTTGCATTTTATCCCCTGGCAGCAACAGCTGATTTGGGGCGCCAGTGCCGAGATGCTGTACCAGTTGGCACAACAAATCGCGCCGCCGGCGCACTGAATAAAGCTTTTCTGCAACCAACAGTAACGTTCAGTTGCCGCGAAATGCTCAGAATTGTTGTAAGCAGCACTGACCAGTGACAGCATCAGTTACAGAACAGCAAGACATCCGGTACAATCGTCGTATTCTTATAAAGCAATAAAAGACAACCCTATGATTATCAGCGCTTTTGACATGTTTAGCATCGGTATCGGTCCATCCAGCTCACATACCGTCGGCCCGATGCGCGCCGCCAAGTTGTTTACCGAGAATCTCGCCGCCAGCGGCCGGTTAGCAGACGTTACCAGTATCAAAACCGAATTGTATGGCTCTTTAGGCCAAACCGGCATTGGCCATGGCACCGGCAAAGCGGTGATCCTCGGCCTCTGTGGTTTTTTACCGGAAAACTGTGATCCGGACTTGGTGCCGGGCATCCTGAAACAAGTCGATGAACAGCA
Source organism: Gammaproteobacteria bacterium (assembly GCA_027484495.1). GTDB lineage: Bacteria > Pseudomonadota > Gammaproteobacteria > Enterobacterales > Alteromonadaceae > Pararheinheimera. The sequence continues at coordinate 1,426 of JAIXSW010000449.1, read as the reverse complement.
ACAGATCACGTTAGCGTCCGGCCATGTGGTGAATTTCCCGCGCGACGGCGCTATTGTGTTCCATCGCCGTAAAACCCTCAAAGAGCACAGCAACGGCATGGAGCTGATCGCTTTTGATGCCAACAAAGAAATTGTGTTCAGTGAAATCTACTTCTCAATCGGTGGCGGTTTTATTGTCAAAGCCGAAGATTTTGCCAATGAAAAAAAGGCCGCCAGTCAGTTTGCCGCCAACAATCCACCACCATTTCCGTTTAACAGCGGCGCTGAACTGCTAAAACTGTGCAAAGAAAATGGCCTGTCGATCGCCGCACTGATGATGGAAAACGAAAAAGTGCTACGCACAGAACAACAGATCCAGGATGAATTGGGCCAGATCTGGCAAACCATGTACAACTGCGTGCAGCGTGGCATGCGTACCGAAGGCATTCTGCCGGGTGGCCTGAAAGTTAAACGTCGCGCACCGGCTTTGTATAACCGTTTGTGCGCAGAAAAAAGTGCTGATCCGCTGCAGGTGATGGACTGGGTCAATTTATTTGCGCTGGCAGTCAATGAAGAAAATGCGGCCGGTGGCCGCGTGGTGACAGCGCCAACCAACGGCGCAGCCGGAATCATTCCGGCAGTGCTGATGTATTACGACAAATTTATCCAGCCGGTCACGCCAGCGATCTACACCCGTTACTTGCTGACCGCCGCTGCGATAGGCATCTTGTACAAGAAAAACGCCTCGATTTCCGGCGCGGAAGTCGGTTGCCAGGGTGAAGTTGGTGTCGCCTGTTCGATGGCCGCTGGTGCGCTGACCGAAATTCTTGGTGGCTCAGTCGACAATGTCGAAAACGCTGCCGAGATTGGCATGGAGCACAACCTTGGCCTGACCTGTGATCCGGTCGGTGGTCTGGTACAGGTGCCTTGCATTGAACGTAATGCGATGGGGGCGGTAAAAGCCATCAACGCGTCGCGTCTGGCGCTGCGTGGCACCGGTGAGCACAAAGTCTCGCTGGATAAAGTGATTAAAACCATGTGGGATACTGGCCGCGACATGCAGAGCAAGTACAAAGAAACTTCCCGCGGCGGTTTGGCTGTCAATATTATCGAGTGTTGATCAACAAGCCGGGGGCAGACAGTTGCTCCCAGTGTTCATCTGCCGTTGGCGCATAGCTGACGGCCGATACTGCCAAATATTTCAGCCACCCTGCTTAAGTCTGCATCTTGTACTGTTTATGAGTGCAAACGCACGAACAACAGGCATGTCTTCATATATCGTTCACCAATGAACCCTGAACCGCATACGTTTTCACTGCAGATCGGCATGGCGTGTCATGTTGTTGTCAAACAGACTATGCTAGTTTTGCTACATCGCCCAAATCTTAAGGTATGGCCGGGCACTTGGATCTTTTCAGCATAACGGAGTAAATCATGGCAATCAGCA
>JAIXSW010000081.1 GCA_027484495.1 Gammaproteobacteria bacterium | reverse complement strand
GTTCCAGTTGCAATTGTTGTTGACCCGGATGTTTCAGCTGCCATGACCAGCTTTGCCCATTGGCGGCCGGCGCCGCGACCCGGGCGTTCGACAACCAATGCTTCATATCGCTGCCTAACTGTTCCGGCCAGGTCTGCCGAGCCAATAATGGCACTAACTGTTGTTGCAGTGCCGGTTTCAGTGCAATGGCCGCGGGGGGGGCATTGTCGCTGCCGATAGCGGCAGGCACAGCTGATTTGCCCACAGGCGCCGTCACCGGCGTCGAACTGTCGCCAGGTTTGCCGGTGGCGGTCAGCTGCAATTGTAATTTCAGTTGACCCTGTTGTTGCTGCAGTTCAAGTCGGGCCGGCACTATGCGCTGTTCTGGCCACTGTTTCGCTTGTGGCAATAACGCCAAATCCACTGCGACAGGCTGACCTTGTGGCAAATGGATGACTAACTGTTGCCCCTGGCGGCTCAGTTGTACTGGCCATTGCAACTTGTTGGCATCACTGTTGGCGGCCAGTTGCTGTGCCTGCACGCTGAAATGCTGCTGTGGGCCTGGTGCCGGCTGTTGTAACAGTTGTAACAGCTGGCTGGCCTGCAGCGGGATAGTCAATGTTTTGCCGGCATGGCGTACGGTTAACTGTATCTGGTCCATGCCGACAGGCTGAAGTTGCACAAACAGCTTCACTTCGTGAGCACCAGCGCCGCTTGGCGGTGTATTGGCTGCTGCTGGCGTCAGTTGATTTTGCGTTTGGCCTGAGGCTGCGGCCTGCGCCGGCGTATTTGCTGGCGTTGCGCCCTGTGTTTGTTGCGCGGTGTTCTGTGTTTGCGGCGTCGCCGCGGCAATTAGTTGTTGTGCGGTTTGCAGAATTTGTTGCGCAGTATTTTGCGGCAGCGGGATTTGCAGCGGCCCTTGTGGCGTTTGTACCGTCAGGCGTGCGTCCTGATCCCGGCCAATTTGCAGCAGAGCCTGATACAGCTGCGAAGGGTCCAGCTTCAGGCTTTGTTCAATTTTTGCTCCACTGCCAATTTGCAGCAGGCTATCAATATTGATCTGGTTCATATTTCAGGCGCTTAGCCTGTCCGGATGGTGAACGCGCATTCGTATTCTAACGCCAATATGCTAATATGCCCGCGTTTTTTTCTATGCCAACAGGTCGTTTTTGCAGATGCTATTGTCCGCCCGCCAGTTAAGCTGTGTCCGTCAGGACCGAGTGCTGTTTGAGCAGCTCGATCTGCAATTGCATGCCGGTGAAGTGCTGCAAATTGCTGGCAAAAACGGCGCGGGTAAAAGCTCTTTATTGCGCATTCTGTCAGGCCTGAGTGAACCCGAAGATGGTGAGGTTTGTTATCAGCAATTGCCGCTCGCGCAAAGTGCTGATGATTATGCCGACAATCTTTGTTTTATCGGGCATTTAGCCGGTGTGCAGCCGCAGCTGACGGCGCTGGAAAATCTTCAGTTCTGGCGCGCTTGTTTCGCGCTCAAAAGCGCCGATGACTGGGCCTTGCTGGCGACTTTGGGTCTGGCGGGTCTGGAAGATATTCCGTGCCAGCAATTGTCTGCCGGACAACAGCGGCGGGTGTCGTTAGCCAGACTTTGGCTGACATCCGCACAGATTTGGATTTTAGATGAACCCTTCACCGCACTGGACCAGAGCGCCATTGCTGGTTTGACCGCTCGAATTGCCGCGCATTGCAGTCAGGGTGGCGCCGTCTTACTGACATCGCATCAGCCGGTAGAAATCCCCGGGTATGCCGTACGTGAATTTATGCTGGAGTATCGCTGGTAATGAGTCATGTTGCGGTGTTTCGCGCTACGTTAAAACGTGAATTAAAATTGTTGGCCCGGCAAAAAGCCGACTGGGTTAACCCGCTGTTATTCTTCATTATTATTCTGACTTTATTCCCGCTTGGCGTTGGCGCCAAACCTAATTTATTACGTGAAATCGCGCCAGGTGTGATTTGGATCGCCGCCTTGTTATCGGTATTGCTGGGCGCCGAGCGCCAGTTTCGGCAGGACTACCGTGATGGCGTGCTGGAACAACTGGTGGCGGCACGCGCTCCGCTGCTTGGTTATAGCCTGGCCAAAATCGCTGCTGGCTGGATTAGCAGCGGACTGCCGCTGATTTTGGTGTCTCCGCTATTGGCATTATTTCTGGGCTTATCGGCGGAAGCTTTGTTGGCAGTGGTGCTGACTTTATTGCTCGGCACGCCGTTATTGAGTTTATTGTCCGCACTCGGCGCTGCACTGACGCTGTCTGCCGACAAAGGCGGGATTTTATTGGCGCTGGTTATTCTGCCTCTGTATATTCCGTTACTAATTTTCGCCAGCGCAGCCGTGGAGCAAGCGGGTTTTGGCCTGAACTACCAGGCGCAACTGGCCGTACTGGCTGCGATGTTATGTGTCGCGTCGGCACTGGTACCTATCGCGGTGCAAAAAGCATTAAAACTGAACGTGGGGTGATATGTTTAAGTGGCTTGATCCATATGCAAAACCACAGGTGCTGTTCGCCACCTTACTTTGGTGGCAACGCTGGCTGATGCCGTTGGCCATCGTTGTGTTACTGATAGGCACCATCTGGGGCCTCGGCTTCACGCCCGCTGATTATCAGCAAGGCGATTCGTACCGGATTATTCATGTCCACGTGCCTTCTGCGATTTGGTCGATGGGCGTCTATGCCTGGATGGCGATTGCCGCTTTTATTGCACTGGTTTGGCAGGTCAAAACTGCCCAATGGGCGATTGGGGCTATGGCGCCGATAGGCGCAGTGTACACGTTGATCGCTTTATTTACCGGCGCAGCCTGGGGCAAACCGATGTGGGGCACCTGGTGGGTATGGGATGCTCGCCTGACTTCCGAACTGATTCTGCTTTTCCTGTTTTTAGGCGTCATGGCGCTGCAAAATGCTTTTGCAGATCGTCAGACTGGCGATAAAGCTGCCGCAGTCTTAGCGGTGGTTGGTGTGGTTAATCTGCCGATCATTCACTTTTCGGTCGAATGGTGGAATACCCTGCATCAGGGCGCCACTATCACGAAATTCGCGAAACCTTCAATGGATCCGTCGATGTTGTGGCCGTTATTAATCTGCATTCTGGGTTTTGCGCTGTTGTTCGGGGCTTTAACTTGCTTGCGGCTGCGCACCGCTATTTTGCAACATGAAGCGCACCGCCCCTGGGTGCGGCAGTATGTCGAGGAGCAGCAACATGCCAGAGTTTAACTTCACTTCATTCAGTGATTTTATCGCGATGGGCGGTTATGGCTTTTTTGTCTGGTTGTCTTTTGGTAGCAGCCTTGCCGTACTCGTGGCGCTGGGTTGGTACAGCAAACGCCAGCAACAGCAGTTTATTCAACAACAATCGAACCGAGCGGCGCGTGAAGCACGCGTGCGCCAGCAGCAAGACCGGGAGCAGGTATGAATCCACGTCGTAAACAGCGGCTGATTGCGGTCAGCAGTATTCTGGTGTTACTGAGTGGTGGTGTTGGCGCCATGTTGTATGCGCTGAACGAAAACGTAGATTTGTTCTATACGCCGTCCCAATTGGTCGATGGCCTTGGTGAAGATAAAAACAAACCGGTGGTAGGGCAACGTTTGCGCATCGGTGGCATGGTGGTGAAAGGCTCGGTGCGCCGTGACGAACACAGTCTTAAAGTCAGCTTTGATTTGGTAGACACAGGTCCTATTGTCACTGTGCACTATGACGGTATTTTGCCCGATTTATTCCGTGAGGGGCAGGGCATCGTAGCGCAAGGCACGTTGCTGAACGCGACGACGATTGAGGCAACAGAAGTGCTGGCTAAACATGATGAAAACTACATGCCGCCAGAAGTGGCTGAGGCGATGAAAGGCATTAAGCATGTCCCACCAAAACAAACCTATTCTGCAGAGACGCCATAATGATTGCTGAACTTGGACATCTCGCACTTTGTTTTGCGTTAGCTATTTCGCTGGTACTGGCCATTTTCCCATTGTATGGCAGCTATAAAGGCGCTGCTGGGCCTGTGTTGCTGGCCCGCCCGTTAGCAATCTTGTTGTTTTTGTTGACCAGTGTCGCTTTTGGCGCTCTGTGTTATTCGTTCTGGAGCAACGATTTTACCGTGTTAAATGTCGCCAGTAACTCCAACAGTATGCTGCCATGGTATTACCGCATGACCGCCGTCTGGGGCTCACACGAAGGGTCTATGTTGTTGTGGGTGCTGATGCTGTCGGGCTGGACTGCTGCTGTTGCGCTGTTGTCCAATAGCTTACCGTTAATTCTGCAAGGCCGCATTCTGGGCGTACTCGGCATTATCAACGTCGGCTTTTATGGCTTTGTGCTGTTCATGTCGAACCCATTTGAACGCACCTTACCGTTTTTCCCGGTCGATGGCCGCGATCTGAATCCGCTGTTGCAAGATTTTGGCATGATCATCCACCCGCCGCTGTTATACATGGGCTATGTTGGTTTTGCCGTGTCTTTTGCCTTTGCCATTGCGGCTTTGCTCGGCGGCCGGTTTGATTCGAACTGGGCGCGTTGGGCGCGGCCCTGGACCCTGGCGGCTTGGTTGTTTTTAACGCTGGGCATCATGCTGGGCAGTTGGTGGGCTTATTTAGAACTCGGCTGGGGCGGCTGGTGGTTCTGGGATCCGGTCGAAAACGCTTCCCTGATGCCATGGTTAGTTGGCACTGCCTTGATCCATTCACTGGCGGTGACGGAAAAACGCGGCACCTTTAAGTCCTGGACGGTTTTACTGGCGATTGCGGCCTTTTCGTTAAGTTTACTCGGCGCCTTTTTAGTCCGTTCCGGTGTGTTGGTTTCTGTGCACGCTTTTGCCACAGATCCAAGCCGTGGTTTGTTCCTGTTGTTCTTCTTGCTAGTGGTGGTGGGTGGCTCTCTGCTGCTGTACGGCGTGCGGATGCATGCGGTGCGGTCACAAGCGCGTTATCAGTTGTTCTCGCGCGAAGTGTTGTTATGGGGCAACAATATCTTTTTGTTGACCGCAACCTTGGTCGTGTTTTTGGGCACATTGTACCCGCTGTTTCATAAAGAGTTGGGCCTGGGGTCAATTTCGATTGGTGAACCGTTCTTTAATTCAATTTTCCAGTATCTGGCGATCCCATTTGCCTTGCTGCTTGGCTTAGGGCCATGGGTGCGCTGGAAACAACAGCAATGGCAACCGCTGTTAAAGCCGTTGTCGATGGTGTTGGTGGCGGCGTTAGTGTTAGCGGTTGGCGTGTTGAGTTTATACCAAACGCCGTCAGCAAATTTAGCGCTGCTCGGGCTGATTTTGGGCGCTTGGGTTGCAGTGTCCACCGTGGGGGAGATCCAACAAAAAGCCGTGCAATTAGGTGGTGTGCCGGGGCTGTTTAAGCTGCAAGCCAGCCACTGGGGCATGGTACTTGGTCATCTTGGTTTTGCCATGTTGGTGGTCGGAATTGCGATGACCAAAACTTTCAGCGTGGAAAAAGACGTCCGGATGAAGATTGGCGATAGTGTTGAGCTGAACGGCTACACCTTTTTGTTAAGTGACGTCTATGCACTGAATGGGCCGAACTATGGTGGTCAGGCCGCCGAGCTTGAGGTGTTTGCGCACGGCGAAAAGCTGACGCATTTACATGCCGAGAAACGCTTTTATCCGGTGACGCGTTCAGTGATGACTGAGGCTGCAGTTGATGCACGCTTAAGCCGTGATTTATATGTGGCATTGGGTGAGGAATTGTCAGGCCCGTCTTGGGCGCTGCGCGTCTATGTCAAACCTTATGTCCGCTGGATTTGGTTAGGCGCGATTTTAATGGCGCTGGGTGGTTTGGTGTCACTTGGCGATAAACGCTATCGCCGTAAAACGGCGGCAGTGACCAGCCCGCAGAGTAGCGCCGCGACAGGAGCCCCTGCTGATGCGTAAAACCGTGTTTTATGTGCCGCTTGCTGCGTTTTTGTTGCTGTCGTTGTTTTTGCTCAGCGGCTTGTTTTCCGATCCGCGCGACCATGGCTCCGCGTTGCTGGAAAAACCGCTGCCAGCGTTTAGTTTGCCGGATTTACAGCAACCAAACCGTCAAATCAGCGCCGCGGATTTTCGTGGTGAGGTCACACTGCTCAATGTATGGGGGGTGTGGTGCCCAACCTGTAATGCCGAGCTGGCTTTTTTAACCACACTGCGGCAGCAAGGGGTACGCATCGTTGGTTTGTATTATGTTCAACCGGTTGATGCGGCGTTTGGCGAAAAGTTTGATTTGCCCACGCTGCAACAGCAAGTGCGTGACAAATTGGCCGAACAAGGTGATCCGTATCTGTTTAATGTGGTCGATGAACAGCGCTCGCTGATTTTCGATTTAGGTGTCACAGGAGCACCTGAGACTTTTGTTATCGACCGGGAAGGCGTGATCCGTCACCATCACGTGGGGGATATCAATCCGCAAAATTGGCCACAGTTGCAGCGCATTTATCAGCAACTTCAGCAAGGAGCCGACCATGTCCCGACGCCTTAATGTCGCCGCCGCAGTGTTATGCGCTCTGTTATGTGCTGTGCTCGCCAGCCCGCTTGGCGCGACTGAAGACTTAGTGCAGTTTGAATCCACCGAACAGCAGCAGCTATACCGGCAATTGACGGCGGAGCTGCGTTGTCCCAAGTGTCAGAATCAGAATATTGCCGATTCAAACGCGGTCGTCGCGGTGGATATGCGCAATAAAACGTTAGAACTGGTGCGCCAGGGCCAAACGCATGATCAGGTCATCGACTTTATGAAGCAGCGTTACGGTGATTTTGTGCATTACCAGCCACCATTTCAGCTAAGCACTATCTGGCTCTGGTTATTGCCGATTTTGGCTGTGTTATCGCTGGCATTCACCGTATTTCGTCGCAGTAAATCCAGTCAAGCTTCTGAGGCTCCGGCGACGGAAACTACCGGGCTGGATGCAGAATTACAGGCGATGATTGATGCCGCCAGTGCGAAGTCGAAGGAGTAGTACCTGATGTTGATGAATTTAGCGCTGACCGCTGCGGCTTTGTTATTACTGGTAACTGTATTGTTATGTTGGCCACGACGGATGAAAGCCGGTCAGCAACTGGACCGCAAAACGCTATTTGCCGAAAAATTAGCGCTGCTGAGTGATGCGCGTGATCTTGGCGAGTTGTCCGACAGTGATCTTGCCGTGGCTGCAGCCGAATTAAAAAATCAGTTTCTGGCGCCGTTACCGGATGCGCAGTTGTTGCAAGGTCACTCGGCACGCAGCGGCTTATTGGCATTGCTGTTGTTGACGGTGCTGACGGCGGTGTTGTATGCATCGACCGGACAATATCGTGCACTCGATGACTGGCAGCAAGCGCAGGAAAATCTACCGGCGTTTGGTGAACGGGCCTTGCTTGGCAAAGGCGAGCCGCTGAACGACGCAGAATTAGCGCAGTTTGCTTTAGGTTTACGCACCAAACTGGCGACCAGCGGCGACGACGCCGTCGCCTGGTTTGTGCTCGGCCGGATCTGGTTCAGCCAGGGCCAAATTCCGGAATCGATTGAAGCTTTTGAAAAAGCCCTAAGCCTGACACCGGAACGCGTCAATCTGCTGGTCAGTTACGCCCAGGCGTTGATGGTGGAAGGTTCGGAAGAGAGCGTGAAAAAAGCGGCGAAGAGCTTAGGCACTGTTCTCAGCAAAGACGCCGGCAATGTCGACGCTTTATCAATGCTGGCGCTGATTGCGCAGCAGCGCGGTGATGTCAAAGAAGCCCGCGCCGCCTGGGAAGTCTTGCTGATGCAATTGCCGAAAGACGACCCGCGTTATGTGCAGGTGCAGCAACAGCTGGCACAGCTTGCGTCTCAACAGCAAGTACCGCAGCCAACAGCGCCTGTTCCGGCAGGCCCGGTACTGAATGTCACACTGACAATTCCGCAAGCGGTGGCCGATGCCAATGCCGGGGCTACCCTGTTTGTATTTGCTCGTGCCACACAGGGGATGCCATTACCGGTGGCGGTGCAAAAACTGCAACTCAAAGCCGGCACCATGCAAATCCAGCTCGATAACAGTCATAGCATGCAGCCGGACTGGAACTTATCGGCAGTAGACAGCGTCACAGTGGGTGCCCGCATCAGCCGCAGTGGCTCAGCCACGCCAGACCCGACTGATTTGCAGTTAAAGTCGGCCCCATTGACGCTGACGGCTGCAGCACAACAGGTTGAATTGAGTTTTTAAGCAGCGAAAGCTGAATAAAAATACGACAAGTTCGCGGAAAAACTGGCTTAGGCAGTGATCCGCGACGGAGCAGCAGGGTATAATCCCCCGCTATTTTTAATTGCAACAGGACGCAGAATGCATTTCATCAAAACCACAGCGCTGCTGCTGACGCTGCTATTGGCTGGTTGTGCCAGCAAGCCAGAACCGCAGACCGCTGCACACAACGACCCACGCGATCCGATGGAGTCATTGAACCGCAAGACCTGGACGCTGAATTACGAATATCTTGACCCATATCTGCTGCGCCCGGCCACAGTCGGATATATGACCGTCACGCCAAAGCCGGTGCGGAC
>JAIXSW010000533.1 GCA_027484495.1 Gammaproteobacteria bacterium | reverse complement strand
GTAAATTGCATGTTCTGGAAAATCAGTAATAACAACATCACCAGCATGGCGGCACCAACTACCACGCTATTGACCATTAAACGGTTTTTAATCGACAGATTGCGTAACATTCCCACCCTCCTGCTGGTGTGCTGATACGCCTAAGCATAGGTAAGAAAATCTGTATTGCAGGATTTAGTGATAAATTTTAATTTGTTAGCTGAGACTGAGCATGGCAAGGAGGACGCTGCAACTGCCCAGCAACATACCGGCCAGAATATCACCGGGAAAATGCACCCCCAGCAGCACGCGGGACATGCCGACCATGCAACCCCATAACAGCGCCAACGGAAACCAGACTGGCGCCAATACGGCGATGCAACTGACCAGTACAAAAGCGCCGGCGGTATGGCCGGACGGCAGACTGAAACGATCGGAAGGTTCAATATGAGCGCGGATCTGGCCAGCCAGAGCTACCGCAGGTCGTTGCCGGCGAAACAGGTTTTTCAGCAGCAAATAAGCCGGTAATTCAATAGCAAAGGCCAGTGCCAACACGCTGACCAACTGCAGTGCTACAGCATCACCCTGCCAGTACAACCACAGCGCCAACAGCGCATATCCCGGACCATCGGCCGACTTCGACACCCAGTAACTGAGCCGGCGCAAACGCCCTTGGCCAAGTCCCAGAAACAAACGGGCGAAATAGCGCTGATCCAGTTCTATCCAACGTTGTCTGTGCATGGCGCGCTCCGGTCACTGTGGCTACCTGCAAACAGGCTAACCAGTCACCGTGACAGCGATATGACAAGGCCTGCACCAGGCTCAGAACGACAGTTTTTGTTGCAGCAGCGCCAGTGCATCCGTTTCCGGTAACGGTTTTGCGATCAGATAACCTTGCGCTGCATCGCACGCCATATGTTTGAGCAACAGCAACTGATTGGCATCTTCGACCCCTTCCGCCAGGATGCGTTTGCCAAGACCATGCGCCAGAGTGATCATGGTTTTGACGATCATCATATCGGAATCACTACTGGCCATATCCATGATAAAACTGCGGTCAATTTTGATTTTGTCGATCGGCATCCGGCGTAAATAACCCAGTGACGAATAGCCGGTGCCGAAGTCGTCAATCGATACGCGGATCCCCATCTGCTGCAGTTCCGTCACATAGTTACGGCCTTGTTCCATATCGCCCATCGCCGTGTTCTCGGTGATCTCCAGCTCCAGCATGGTCGGCGGCACTTCGTACTGCTGTAACAGCTGCTGGATCCTTTGTTTCAGGCCGGCCTGTTCAAAATGGATCGGTGACATATTCACGGCAACCGACAGCTGCACCTGCTTTTTCCGCCAGCGGCCCAATGTCTCCACTGCCTGTTCCAACAGCTGCATATCCAGCTCACGCATCAGGCCAATTTGTTCCATTTGCGGTAAAAACTGTCCCGGCATCAGGATGCCGCGGTCCGGGTGATGCCAGCGGACTAAGGCTTCAAAACCATCGATACGTTGTTCCCGGATATTCCATTGTGGCTGGTAGTACAAGACAAATTGTTTCAGTTCCAGCGCCTGCAGCAGTTCCTTTTCCAGCATTAACAAGCGGGCCGTTTCTTCTTCCATGCCCTGATGATATTGGATCCAGCGCTGTTGCTGTCGTTTCGCCTGATGAAAAGCGATGTTGGCTTTTTGCAGCAAAGACTCGGCACTGGCAGCATGTTCCGGAAACTGCGCAACACCAATAGTGGCGGTCAGTTTCAATAGACCGGAATCAAAATTAAACGGTTTTTCAATCAATTGCTCGATGTGGTGCAAGCAGAACTGCCGTTGTTTGTCGGTCAGAATGTCTTGCAAGACCAGCGCAAATATATCGCCGCCGGTACGCCCGACCAACCGTGGTTTCAGAATGCTGGTATCAAAACGCCGGGTGACTTCCCGCAGGATCCGGTCGCCCTGCTTCAGACCCACCGTTTCGTTGATGGTTTTAAACCGGTCCAGCCCGATCATCACCAGCAGCAGCGGCTGTTGTTGCGGTAGCTGGATCAACGTGGATAATTCTTGCAATAAGGCATCCCGGTTTAAACAACCGGTTAACTGATCGTGGGTATCGAGATAGCGGGTTTTCGCCGTCAACTGTTGGTTGGTACTACGCTCATCGTCCTGCAACCAGACAACCAGCCCGAGCCCCAACAACGTCTGGAAAAACAATTCAAGATGTTTACTGACGACTATCACACGCAGCAGCGCCTGCCCTTCCCCCAGCCAGCCCGACAACATCGCCATGACCAACATCAACAGGCCCCATAGCATGATGGACAAGGCAACCAGTTTAGCAATCAGGATGCGGTGCGGCAGCGCAAACAACCAGATCCCACCCACCAACAACGCTGCGCCGGTAAACAGCAAACGTAAATTCAGCTGGATTGTGGTTTTCCACACCGACGACTCAGTATCGGTCACAAACAAAGCAACGGACACAAACGCCAGTGCAGCGACCAAAAGCAGCAATTGATTCACCAGCCGGCTGGAGATGCGTTCCGTACTGACCGCTTCACGCACCCCGACCAGAATAAAAATGGCGAAGGCGTAACTAAAGAATAAATAGCCGAATTCAAGCCCCAGCAACGGCCACAATAACCAGTCCGTGCGCGGCCATATCAGCGAATAGCCTGTTAACATCAGCAGATATAATGCAAAAACGGCAAAGGCGATTGACCAGGATTTCAGGTAATGACGCTGATAAATCCGGTAGAAGTACCACAGGATAAAACTCAGAGCGCAAGCCAGTCCGGCCTGGATCAGGAACAACGAGATGCGGGCCAGTGTCAGTTCAAAGCTCAAGGGGCAGGACCAGAATCGACGAAATTAAGCAAAAACTAACACAGCTGAAATGGTTTTGCACTGGGATTCCCGATTGAATTCCGCCAAAGTGGAATGCTTGAGCTTAGGGGAGATCCGTTTATACTGTTCCCCTAACCAATTGATCAACAGGCGGGAATTACCATGCAATACAATACTTCTGAATTATGTGATCTGTATGCCGACATGATTGATGTGGTTGAGCCTATTTTTGCCAACTACGGCGGCCGCCGCTCGTTTGGTGGCGTGATCCATACGGTGAAATGTTTTGAAGACAACGGTCTGGTACGTCAGATGCTGGCAGAGCCGGGTGTTGGCAAAGTGTTGTTAATAGATGGTGGCGGATCCGCACGTCGGGCACTGATTGACGCCGAACTGGCGGCACTGGCCTCAGAAAATGGCTGGGAAGGAATTATCTGCTACGGCAGCGTGCGCGATGTTGATACGCTGGAAGATTTTGAGCTGGGCATTCAGGCCGTCAACGCCATCCCGGTGCGTGCCGATGATCAGGGTTTTGGCGAAACTGACGTGCCGGTCAATTTTGCCGGCGTGACCTTCCTGCCGGAAGATCATATTTATGCCGACAGTACCGGCATTATTTTGTCTGCGGAGCCGCTGGACATTGAGTAATCACTTACAACGAATGCAGGTCGCCGATTTGGCGGTCTGGCAACAACACCGTGCCGGTGAGACCCGGCTCGGTGCCGCTTTACAGTTTCTGAATCCGTTATTACCACTGGAAGATGCACTCGCCAGCGCAGTGCAACACGGTTGCCGCTATGTACTGCTGGGGATCCCGGAAGATATTGGTCCCCGTGCCAATCTGGGGAATGGCGGTGCGGATCAAGGTTTCGCCGCCTTTTTAAGCCGGTTTATCAATTTGCAGGACAATGCCTTCGCCAAATCCGGCGAGCTGTTGTTGGCGGGCACTATAGCCTGTGCCGATCTGCAGCAACAATCGCAGAGTCTCGACAGCAACGACGCCACGCAGCTGGCGCAGTTGCGCGCACTCTGTGCCGAGCTGGACCTGCGCGTCAGCAGTGTATTGCGTGCTTGTTTTGATTCGGGTCTGGTGCCGATTGTTATAGGCGGTGGTCACAATAACGCCCTGCCGATTTTGCAGGCTCTGGCCGCACATGCCGGTCAAAGTGCCGATGCAATTAATCTGGATCCACATTGCGATTTCCGTCTGCTGGAAGGTCGTCACAGCGGCAATGGCTTCAGTTATGCGCATCAGGCCGGCTGGCTGCGTAAGTATTTTGTGTTGGGCCTGCATGAACTGAAAAATTCACAGGCGGCCCTGGCGCAATTGCAGCAGGCTGGCGCTGCGTTTTGCAGTTATCAACAGATCTGGCAACGCCGGCAAGTGACATTGCAGGACGCCATTCAACAAGCCATCCGGTTTGTCGGCGCCGATGACCACAGGCCGCTCGGCATCGAACTGGATACCGACAGCATCAGTGGTATGCCAGTCAGTGCCTATACCAATTGTGGTGTGTCAGTTTCAGACGCGGAATGTT
>JAIXSW010000272.1 GCA_027484495.1 Gammaproteobacteria bacterium | reverse complement strand
ATGGCTTTTGACAACGCTTCGTTCGCCGTTGACCAGATATCGATAACTTTGTTGTATTTTTCACCGGCTGTAACAAGACCTTGTTGGAACTGGTCCTGAATTTCCGCAACTTCTGCTTCCGCAGCACCGATAATGTCAACTTTTGCCGCAGGGATGACCATGTCATCAATACCTACAGACACACCTGACAGCATCGCGTAGTGGAAACCGGTGTACATGATTTGGTCCGCCAGAATAACAGTGTTTTTCAGGCCGATCCGACGGTAGGAACCGTTCAGTAAGCGTGAAATCTGCTTCTTGCCCATTGCCTGGTTGATAGAATCAAACGCCAGACCTGTTGGCAGGATAGAGTACAGAATTGCACGGCCAACTGTCGTATCACGTACAGATGTCTTGCTGGTGCTGGTGCCGTCTTCGTGGTTCGTCACTTCAGTCAAGCGCACTTTGACGCGGGCATGCAGGCTGGCAACACCAGCACGGAATGCTTTTTCCGCTTCTTTCGGGCTCTTGAACATCATGCCTTCGCCTTTGGCGTTGATGGCTTCACGAGTCATGTAATACAGACCCAATACAACGTCCTGTGAAGGAACGATGATTGGTTCACCGTTCGCTGGCGACAGTACGTTGTTGGTCGACATCATCAGCGCGCGGGCTTCTAACTGAGCTTCCAGCGTCAACGGTACGTGGACCGCCATCTGGTCACCGTCGAAGTCGGCGTTGTATGCCGCACACACTAACGGGTGCAGTTGGATCGCTTTACCTTCAATCAGCACGGGCTCAAAGGCCTGAATACCAAGACGGTGCAGTGTTGGTGCGCGGTTCAGCAGGACCGGATGTTCACGGATCACTTCGTCCAGAACGTCCCATACTGCACCTTCTTCGCGCTCAACCATTTTCTTGGCAGCTTTGATCGTCGTGGCTAAACCACGAGCTTCCAGCTTGCCATAGATGAACGGTTTGAACAGTTCAAGAGCCATTTTCTTCGGCAGACCACACTGGTGCAGACGCAGTGTAGGACCTACGGTAATAACAGAACGACCTGAGTAGTCGACGCGCTTACCTAATAAGTTCTGACGGAAACGACCTTGTTTACCTTTGATCATGTCAGCTAAAGATTTCAGCGGACGCTTGTTAGAACCAGTAATAGCACGGCCACGACGGCCGTTATCTAACAGCGCATCCACTGCTTCCTGCAACATCCGCTTTTCGTTACGGACGATGATGTCAGGCGCAGACAGATCTAACAGACGCTTCAGACGGTTGTTCCGGTTGATCACGCGACGATACAGATCGTTCAGATCTGAAGTCGCAAAACGACCGCCGTCCAATGGAACCAGCGGACGTAAATCCGGTGGCAGTACTGGCAGCACTGTCATGATCATCCACTCTGGTTTGTTACCAGAAGTGTGGAAGGCTTCCATCAGCTTTAAGCGTTTGCTGATTTTCTTCCGTTTGGTTTCAGAGTTGATCGTTGGCAACTCTTCACGCATTTGCTTGATTTCTGTAGCCAGTTCAATGCCTTTTAACAGATCCAGAATTGCTTCTGCACCCATTTTGGCTTCGAACTCGTCGCCGTGCTCTTCCAGCACGTCTAAGTATTCTTCTTCAGTCAGCATCTGACGACGCTCTAAAGAAGTCATACCAGGCTCAGTCACTACGTAGCTTTCGAAATACAGTACGCGCTCGATATCACGCAGCGTCATGTCTAACAGTAAACCGATACGGCTCGGCAGTGATTTCAGGAACCAAATATGGGCAACCGGGCTTGCCAGTTCAATATGGCCCATGCGCTCACGGCGTACTTTGGTCAGCGTGACTTCAACGCCACACTTCTCACAAATCACACCACGGTGTTTCAGACGTTTGTACTTACCGCACAGACATTCATAATCTTTCACCGGGCCAAAGATGCGGGCACAAAACAGGCCATCGCGCTCTGGCTTAAAGGTCCGGTAGTTGATGGTTTCTGGCTTTTTCACTTCACCAAATGACCACGAACGGATCATGTCCGGTGAAGACAGGCCAATGCGGATCACATCGAACTCTTCAGTTTTTGTTTGCTGTTTCAGAAACTTTAATAAGTCTTTCACTTTACTCTCCTGTCAGAGGTTAACCAGTCAGGGGGCGCGAAGGCCCCAAATCATTACTCAGCAAATTCCCCCTGCTTGCGCAGGGGGGCCGAGGGTTATTCCTCTTCCAATTCGATGTTGATACCGAGCGAACGGATTTCTTTCATCAATACGTTGAAAGATTCTGGCATGCCTGGTTCCATGCGGTGGTCGCCATCCACGATGTTTTTATACATCTTGGTCCGGCCATTCACGTCATCAGACTTCACAGTCAACATTTCCTGCAGGGTATAGGCTGCACCGTATGCTTCCAGTGCCCACACTTCCATCTCACCGAAGCGCTGACCACCGAACTGAGCTTTACCGCCCAGTGGCTGTTGTGTAACCAGACTGTACGAACCAGTAGAACGGGCGTGCATCTTGTCGTCAACTAAGTGGTTCAGTTTCAGCATGTACATGTAGCCAACTGTAACTTTACGCTCGAAGGTGTTACCGGTCCGGCCATCATACAGCGTGATCTGACCGCTGGTCGGCAGGTCAGCCAGTGCCAGCAGTTCTTTGATTTCGCTTTCTTTCGCGCCATCAAAGACCGGTGATGCGACTGGTAAACCTTTGCGCAGGTTTTGCGCCAGACGACGGACTTCGTCATCGGTGAAGTTTGCCACATCAACGTTCTGACGAGACTCACCCAGAGCATAGGCTTTCACCAGAAAGTCACGGATCTCAGCGACTTCTTTTTGCTCTTTAATCATGGCGTCAATCTTGTCACCGATACCACGAGCGGCTAAGCCTAAGTGCGTTTCCAGGATCTGACCGATGTTCATCCGCGACGGAACGCCCAGCGGGTTCAGGACGATATCAACCGGTTGACCTTTTTCGTCATATGGCATGTCTTCCACTGGCACGATAGAAGAGATAACACCCTTGTTACCGTGACGGCCGGCCATTTTGTCACCTGGCTGGATGCGACGTTTTACAGCTAAGTAAACTTTAACGATTTTCAACACGCCAGGAGCCAGGTCATCGCCCTGTACAATCTTGCGGCGTTTTGCTTCGAACTTCTTATCGTATTCAATACGGATTTCTTCGTACTGAGCCGCTAATTGTTCCAGATCGTTCTGTTTGTCTTCGTCCGCCAGGCTTTGTGACAACAGCACGTCACCGCGCATATTGTTCAGCTTGGCACGGTCGACACCAGTACCCTCCAGCAGGTTACGGGCACGACTGAAGATACCTTCTTCAAGGATACGGAATTCTTCATTCAGGTCTTTTTTGGCCTGTTTGATTTCCATCTCTTCAATCTCACGCGCACGTTTGTCTTTTTCCACGCCATCGCGGGTAAAGACCTGTACATCGATCACAGTACCTGTGACAGAGTTTGGTACGCGTAAAGAGGTATCTTTAACGTCAGACGCTTTCTCACCAAAAATCGCGCGTAACAGTTTTTCTTCTGGCGTCAGCTGGCTCTCACCTTTTGGTGTTACTTTACCGACCAGAATGTCGCCGCCTTTCACTTCAGCACCGATATAGACGATACCGGCTTCATCCAGTTTCGACAGCGCTGATTCACCGACGTTTGGAATGTCAGCGGTGATTTCTTCAGCACCTAACTTGGTATCACGGGCGATACAGCTCAGTTCCTGAATATGGATAGTGGTCAGGCGATCTTCCTGGACTAAACGCTCAGATAACAAAATCGAGTCTTCGAAGTTGTAACCGTTCCAAGGCATGAACGCGACACGTAAGTTTTGGCCTAACGCCAGTTCGCCTAAATCTGTAGACGGACCGTCAGCGAGGACATCGCCACGTTCGATTGGCTCACCATGGTTGACGCATGGACGCTGGTTGATACAAGTGTTCTGGTTAGAACGGGTGTATTTAGTCAGGTTGTAGATGTCGATACCGGCTTCACCAGCGACCATTTCTTCTTCGTGTACTTTGATCACGATGCGGCTGGCGTCGACATAATCGATTACACCACCACGCTTCGCGACCACGGTCACACCAGAATCTTTGGCCACAACACGCTCAACACCGGTACCTACTAACGGCTTATCAGCACGTAAAGTTGGAACGGCCTGACGTTGCATGTTCGAACCCATCAATGCGCGGTTGGCGTCATCGTGTTCCAGGAACGGGATCAGAGCTGCAGCGACTGACACGATCTGCTGCGGAGCAACGTCCATGTACTGGACTTTGTCGGCTGGCATCAGTGTAAATTCGTTTTTGAAACGGCAAGGAACCAGCTCTTCAACCAGACGGTTTTCTGCGCTCAGTTCAGCGTTTGCCTGTGCAATGACGAAGTTACCTTCTTCAATCGCTGACAGGAAATCAACTTCGTCAGTGACGATACCATCTTCAATCCGGCGGTATGGGGTTTCAAGGAAACCGTACTCGTTGGTCTGCGCGAACATAGACAGCGAGTTAATCAGACCGATATTCGGACCTTCAGGCGTTTCGATTGGGCAAACACGACCGTAATGCGTTGGGTGAACGTCGCGGACTTCGAAGCCTGCGCGCTCGCGTGTCAGACCACCAGGGCCTAACGCAGAAATACGGCGTTTGTGTGTAACTTCTGACAGTGGATTGTTCTGGTCCATGAACTGAGACAGTTGGCTTGAACCGAAGAACTCTTTCACAGCTGCAGAGATTGGCTTCGCGTTGATCAGATCCTGTGGCATCACAGCATCCAGATCGCCTAATGACAGACGTTCTTTCACTGCGCGCTCAACACGAACTAAACCAACACGGAATTGGTTTTCTGCCATTTCGCCGACTGAACGGATACGACGGTTACCCAGGTGGTCGATATCATCGACTTCGCCGTTACCATTCCGGATATTAATCAGGACTTTCATGACAGCAAGAATGTCTTCTTTGCTCAGTACACCAACACCTGTGCCTTCTTCGAAATTAACCCGACGGTTGAACTTCATGCGGCCTACAGTTGACAGGTCGTAACGATCTTCAGAGAAGAACAGATTTTCAAATAAAGTTTCCGCAGCTTCGCGCGTTGGTGGTTCACCAGGACGCATCATGCGGTAGATCTCGACCAGGGCTTCCATCCGGTTATTACTCGGATCGATGCGTAAGGTGTCAGAAATGTATGCACCTTGGTCCAAATCGTTGATAAACAACGTCTCAAAGCTTTCATAACCAGCTTTGGCAAGTTTCGCTAACAGCTCCAGTGTGAGCTCGGCGTTCGCTTCGGCAATAATCTCTCCGGTCGAACGGTCAGCATAATTTTTCGAAAGGACGCGGCCGACGACGTACTCGTGTGGTACTTCCATCAGGGTCATGCCGGTTTTTTCTAACTGGCGAACATGTTTTGCCGTAATACGGCGGCCAGCTTCAACAATGACTTCGCCATTGTTATCTTTAATATCAAATGCAGCAGTTTCACCACGCAGACGGTTGGCGACTACTTCCATCATCAACTTGCCATCTTTGATCTCAAAAGTGGTGCTATCAAAGAAAGTAGTGAGGATGTCTTCAGTGCTCAGGTTCAATGCACGTAACAGAATGGTCGCAGGCAGTTTGCGGCGACGGTCGATACGGACGAACAGAGCATCTTTGGCGTCAAACTCAAAATCAAGCCATGACCCACGGTAAGGGATCACACGTGCGTTATATAACACTTTGCCTGATGAGTGAGTCTTGCCACGGTCGTGATCAAAAAACACGCCCGGACTACGGTGCAGCTGAGAAACAATAACACGCTCAGTACCATTGATAACAAAAGTACCGTTTTCAGTCATCAATGGGATTTCGCCCATATAGACTTCTTGTTCGCGGATATCTTTGATCGTACCTGGTGCTTCTTTATCAAACAGTACCATGCGCAGTTTGACGCGTAATGGCGCTGAGTAGGTGACACCGCGGATTTGACACTCTTTCACATCAAACACCGGCTCACCAATCCGATAGCTGACGTACTGCAGTTCTGCGCTGCCAGAGTAACTTTTGATTGGAAAAACAGAACGGAACGCAGCTTCTAAGCCGTATTCGCCTTCTGGAT
This sequence comes from Gammaproteobacteria bacterium, assembly GCA_027484495.1. Classification (GTDB taxonomy): domain Bacteria; phylum Pseudomonadota; class Gammaproteobacteria; order Enterobacterales; family Alteromonadaceae; genus Pararheinheimera. The sequence continues at coordinate 5,279 of JAIXSW010000272.1, read as the reverse complement.
CTGGCTCAATAAACTTGCTGAACGATTCGATTTGAATCGACAACAGATATGGTACATCCAACACTTGTGGACGTTTACCGAAGTCCTTACGGATACGTTTCTTTTCAGAATAAGAGTAAGTCATGGGGTTCCTCAGCTTGCTGATTTTTTACCCTACCTACCCTTGCGGGGCGGTGGTTATGACATCCACTATGGCGTCATAAGGGGCGGGGAAAATCAATATCCCACAGCGCAAAAAGGCCGGTGGTTAAATCACCACCAGCCTAGCCTGAAATCAGGCGTCTAATCCAGTATGAGCTGGATTATTTAACTTCAACAGTAGCACCAGCTTCTTCTAACTCTTTCTTCAGAGCGTCAGCTTCAGCTTTAGAAACGGCTTCTTTGATTGCTGCTGGAGCAGATTCAACCAGATCTTTCGCTTCTTTCAGACCCAGACCAGTCGCGCCACGTACTGCTTTGATAACAGCAACTTTGTTCGCGCCGATTGAGGCCAGGATAACGTTGAATTCTGTTTGTTCTTCAACAACAGCGGCTGGACCTGCAGCAACTGCAACAGCAGCAGCAGCTGAAACGCCGAATTTTTCTTCCATAGCGCTAACCAGTTCAACAACTTCCATTACAGACATTGCTGCGATAGCGTCTAAAATTTGCTCTTTAGTAACTGACATTGCTCAGATTCCTAAACTATCGGGAAAATTTCCCGTATTAAACTTTACTTACCAAACAACACGTAAAATTACGCGGCTTGATCCTGTTTTTGGTCGCGAACCGCGGCAATTGTACGTACAAGTTTGCCGGCTGCTGCTTCTTTCATAGTGCTCATCAGGCGTGCAATAGCTTCGTTGCGTGTTGGCAGACTTGCTAATACATCGATACTGACTTTGGTGCCATTGAAGGCTGCGCCTTTCAGCTCAAACTTCTGGTTCTCTTTCGCGAAATCTTTGAAGATCCGCGCTGCAGCACCTGGGTGCTCTTTAGAGAACGCAATCAGTGTTGGGCCTACAAACGCGTCGCCTAAACACTCGAACTCGGTGCCAGTAACTGCACGGCGTACTAATGTATTACGGACAACTTTCATCCATACACCAGCTTCACGAGCCTGCTTACGCAGTGTTGTGATTTTGCCTACAGTGACACCACGAGCGTCTGCGACTACCGCAGATAAAGCACCTTTGGCAGCTTCCTGGACTTCAGCAACGATCGCTTTTTTGTCTTCAAGCTTAATAGCCATTGGCTCTTAACTCCTGGTTCATCCGGACGGAATTGTCCGGGTGCCTACACATCGCTCAGATTCAGAAATGAACAGAGCGCGCGATTTACGGTGAGAGCCAGATTGATAGGAATCTTTCTGGGGCTAACACCGTCTGCGTAGGTTGTTGTTTTAAGCTGTCATCTTGTATGAACAAGAGTCTCAGCACCTACGGTCTTGGACGGAAGCCGATACTTTTGCACGCAAAAGCCGGCTTCTACCCTAAAATTTGAGCGCGAGATTATAATTTAACCTCGCGACTCTGTAAAGCTGCTTAATAAAGCGGCTTTATTATACTTTGGCGTCCAGAGAAGCCTGATCCAACACGATACCAGCGCCGTGAGTTGAAGAGATAGTTACTTTCTTGATGTAAGTACCTTTTGCAACAGATGGCTTAGCACGTTTCAGAGCAACTAACAGAGACTCTAAGTTCTCTTTCAGCTTGTCTGAATCGAAGTTGACCTTACCGATCGTTGAATGGATGATACCATTCTTGTCGTTACGGTAACGCACCTGACCAGCTTTAGCATTTTTAACTGCTTCAGCAACGTTTGGCGTTACAGTACCGGTTTTCGGGTTTGGCATCAGACCGCGAGGACCGAGGATTTGACCCAACATACCGACTACGCGCATTGCATCTGGGGATGCGATGACGACGTCAAAATTCATTTCGCCTTTCTTAACTTGTTCAGCTAAGTCTTCCATGCCCACGATGTCAGCGCCGGCAGCTTTAGCAGCTTCAGCATTTGCACCCTGAGTGAACACAGCAACGCGAACCGTACGGCCAGTACCGTGTGGCAGTACTGTTGCACCACGCACGTTCTGGTCAGATTTACGGGCATCGATACCGAGGTTGATAGCAACATCGATACTCTCAACGAATTTGCCAGCTGTTAATTCTTTTAATAACGCTACGGCGTCATTGATCGCGTATTCACGAGTAGAATCTACTTTTGAACGGATTAACTTAGCGCGTTTTGATAATTTAGCCATCGATTAACCCTCCACCACTAAGCCCATTGAGCGAGCTGTACCAGCGATAGTACGAACTGCTGCTTCGTCGTCGCCTGCCGTCAGGTCAGCACGTTTGATCTTAACGATCTCTTCGAGCTGAGCACGGGTAACTTTACCGACTTTCTGGGTGTTAGGGCGACCTGAACCACCTTTCAGGCCCGCTGCTTTTAACAGCAGGAATGACGCTGGTGGGGTACGGGTTTCGAATGTAAATGAGCGGTCACTGTAAACAGTGATCACTACTGGGATTGGCATGCCTTTTTCAAGAGACTCTGTACGGGCGTTGAAGCCTTTACAGAATTCCATGATGTTCACGCCGTGTTGACCCAGTGCTGGACCAACTGGTGGCGACGGGTTTGCCATACCAGCTTTAACTTGTAATTTTACAAGTGCCGTGACTTTCTTAGCCATGTTTCACCTCTTTGTAGGGTCGTAGCCTCGTAAGTGCGAGGACACTTACTCAAACGGCTCCCCTGATGTTAAAAAAGGCCGCGATTATATTTTAATCAGCGGCCCGTTACAACGGATATTTCACCGTTAAGCTTTTTCGACCTGACCAAACTCCAGTTCAACTGGTGTTGAGCGACCAAAAATAAGAACAGAAACCTTGACGCGACTCTTCTCGTAATCAACTTCTTCAACTACGCCGTTAAAGTCAGCAAATGGACCTTCGGATACCCGCACCACTTCACCAGCTTCAAACAAGGTCTTCGGCTTCGGTTTGTCAGCATTGTCTTGCAGACGATTCAGGATAGTATTGGCTTCTTTTTCACTGATAGGCGCCGGACGATCTGAAGTGCCACCAATGAAACCCAATACGCGAGGGACGCTTTTGACTAAGTGCCAAGCTTCTTCACACATTTCCATCTGAACTAATACATAGCCCGGAAAGAACTTACGTTCTGATTTACGCTTCTGGCCTGCACGCATTTCGACGACTTCTTCAGTCGGAACTAAGACTTCGCCAAATTTATCTTCCATGCTATGGATCTTGATATGCTCGCGTAACGACGTAGCGACGCGCTGCTCAAAGCCAGCAAAGGCCTGCACCACATACCAACGCATTTTTCCTGACATGGTTTAGATCCCCAATCCTGTTAAAAACGACACAATCTTCAATAGAGCCATATCCAGCAGATATAAAATAACTGCCATGATCAAGGTCACCACAGCCACAATAATCGTGGTCTGATTTGTTTCCGCACGGGTCGGCCACACTACTTTACGAACTTCCAGCTTGGCTTCTTTAGCAAAAGTAAGAAATTCATGGCCTTTCTGTGTTTGGACGGCGACAAAACCAGCTAGTGGGATCATCACCAGCAAACCAATCGCCCGCTCTAAAGTTGAAAATTCAAAAATGTAGTTAGCGACGACTAATAAAGTCAGAATCGCGAATACCGCTATCCATTTGATGATGTCTAAACCGCTTTTCGGCGCTTCTGTTGCTGCGTTCATGCTCTAACTCACTATCCACGCTTGTTGTGACAAGCCACTACAGCTGTAATGCAGTATCAGCTACTACAATCAACTAAGAAAATTGGCAGGGGCAGAGGGATTCGAACCCCCAACCATCGGTTTTGGAGACCGCTGTTCTACCAATTGGAACTATGCCCCTGAGGTTTTTGCTGCCGGCAATGCCGCTAACAAAAAATAGCCGCTCATTATACTGTGCCAGCACACTAAAACAAGCATCATGGTCGGATACAACCGGATCTTTTTAGCAGATCCAGTCGATCGTTCTGAATACTTCAGCTTTATTTGGCAGGAACAGCAAAACAGCGCGGTAAAAAGCAAAAGGGCTCCAGAGGAGCCCTTTTCTATATCCGGACTATTACGCCAGGATCTTCGCTACTACGCCCGCACCTACTGTACGACCGCCTTCACGGATTGCAAAACGCAGACCTTCGTCCATCGCGATTGGGTTGATTAACTCAACCACAAACTTCAGGTTGTCGCCTGGCATTACCATCTCTACGCCTTCTGGCAGCTCTACTGCACCAGTGACGTCAGTTGTACGGAAGTAGAACTGTGGACGGTAACCTTTGAAGAATGGAGTATGACGACCACCTTCTTCTTTTGACAGTACGTACACTTCGCCTTCAAACTTCGTGTGTGGCTTGATTGAACCTGGCTTCGCCAGTACTTGACCACGTTCTACGTCTTCACGCTTAGTACCACGTAACAGCGCGCCGATGTTCTCGCCTGCACGACCTTCGTCTAACAGTTTACGGAACATTTCTACACCAGTACAAGTAGTTGTCACTGTGTCTTTCAGACCAACGATTTCTACTGCTTCACCAACTTTGATGATACCTTGCTCTACACGACCAGTTACTACTGTACCGCGACCAGCAATTGAGAATACGTCTTCGATTGGCATGATGAATGGCTTATCAATCGCACGAACTGGCTCTGGAATATAAGTATCCAGTGCGTTACCCAGTTCCAGGATCTTCTGTTCCCAAACTGCGTCGCCTTCCAGACCTTTCAGGGCTGAACCACGGATCACCGGCAGGTCATCACCTGGGAAATCGTAGTCAGAAAGAAGCTCACGAACTTCCATTTCTACCAGCTCTAACAGCTCTTCGTCATCAACCATGTCACATTTGTTCATGAACACGATGATGTAAGGAACGCCTACCTGACGAGATAACAGGATGTGCTCACGAGTCTGTGGCATTGGGCCGTCAGTTGCAGCTACTACCAGAATAGCGCCGTCCATCTGAGCAGCACCAGTGATCATGTTTTTAACATAGTCAGCGTGGCCTGGGCAGTCTACGTGTGCGTAGTGACGAGTTGGGGTGTCGTATTCAACGTGAGAAGTGTTGATCGTGATACCACGAGCTTTTTCTTCTGGCGCTTTATCGATTTGGTCGAATGCGAAAGCCTGACCGCCGTAGTGCTTTGCCAGTACGTTGGTGATAGCTGCTGTCAGAGTAGTTTTACCGTGGTCAACGTGGCCGATTGTGCCTACGTTTACGTGCGGTTTGTTACGTTCAAATTTAGCCTTAGCCAT
>JAIXSW010000138.1 GCA_027484495.1 Gammaproteobacteria bacterium | reverse complement strand
GCGGATCGCCATCTGGCGCAGCGCCTCCATGGCGAGCCAGCCGCCCATTGAATGGGCCAGCATATCTAATGGCAAATTGGTCTGCGCTTTAACCACTTCCGTGATAAATTGCCGCTGATCCTGGCTATACAGAGTAAAGTCTGTGATGTGGCCTTTGTGCGGATCTTCCAGCTCACGCGGCGACAAGCCCTGACCTCGATGGTCCAGGCTAAACACCGCCACCCCCTGCGTAGCCAAATCATAAAAAAGTTCATGATACTTTTGATAGGCTTCGGTGCGGCCCTGAACCAGCAAGAGCGCATACTTAGGCTGCGCCGGCACTACATAAGCGTATGCCAAGGCTGCACCATCCGGTGTTTTCATCAGTCCGGTTTTGACCTGTTGCTGCCAAAAGGTCTGGATCTCAGTGGAATATAAAGTCTTTAGCGAGCTTTCCGGCACCGCTGCGGCTTGAATAGCCGCAACGGATAACGCGAATGCAACTAAGGTTTTTCTAAACATACCAGCCCTGATTACTTTTTGCATTGCGTGACTAAGGCCTGCAGTGCAATCAATTGTGCCTGAATGTTGGCGCGGACTTTATCGTCCTGCAGCGTACCATCAGCGGCAAAGACGCCACTAAATGCGTTGACGAAAACCTCTGGTTTATTGACAAAATGCAGGTCCAGATACACACCGACCTGACGTAAATGATATTGCGCCCGCGAGGTGCCCATGCCACCTCCCGCGCCCATGATCGCCGCTGCTTTGCCGGCTAACAAATGATTATCCGGTTCGCGTGATGCCCAATCCAGTGCATTTTTCAGCGCTGGGGCTAGCGAATAGTTGTATTCCGGACAAGCGAACAACAATCCATCGGCCTCGCGGAACGCATCTAACAGCGCAACGACTGCGGCCGGTTTACTGGTTAAGTCGGCGTTGAAAAACGGCACTTCGGTTAAATCAGCAATCTGCAGAGTCACGCCTTGTGGCAACAGTTGCTGTGCAGTTTTTAACAAGGTCATATTGTGGGAAGCTTTGCGCAAGCTGCCACAAATACCCAATAAGCGGATCTCCGTCATACATTCTCTCCATCTATGGCCACCGCAGGGTGACCAAAACGTTTTTTAAGAGCCCACCAACAAAACACAGATACCAGCGGGATCATGGTTAAACTCAGCACCATCAACCATAGCGGATGTGGCAGCAGGTAAAAATTAGATACAGCGCCTAAAAACACCAAGCTGCCAATCGCCAGCGCGAAACGGCCACGACAGCGTCCGGCTAACATAGTAGCAGCAGTAAGGCCGGTAAAAATGCCGAGCAACCAGCCGGCTAGCACCAGTAACAAAGCACCGGCTGGCAATTGCTTCAGATAGGCCGACACAGCAGAGCTATCCTGCCAATCTAAGCCGGCAGGTGCGCGGTAAAAGATGTGCCCAAGTTGTTCTACTGCCGAGATAGTAAAGAAGGTCACTACCACTCCGGCAAGCAGAGCCAAAGTAGTCCGTAACAATGCTGGCATCGCAGGTCTCCTGGTCTGTGGTTGCACTAGCAACATAGACTGTTGTCTGGCAACGGCTAATTAATATGCCATTGCAGTATGACGACACTGTGCAGAATTTAGCAAATTTTTGCTGTCAGTTCTGTGACTTAGCTCACGAAAATCGGCCTGTTGTCTGTACTAAAAAGCACATTCCGAAAGCCATCCAGTGGAATTCGCTGAACTGCTGGGTAGATCTGCCCGCTCAGCATCGCTTCTGTCCAGCGTTGAAATGGCAGCATAAACTGCTGCAAGCTTCCCGCATCCATGCCTGTGCCACGTGCTCGCCAAAGCGCCTCTTCTTGTTGCTGACGCCAACGGCAGACCGTCGGCCAATCGGGTGCCTGCAGATACAGCATCGGCTGTAATAGCGGCCAAAGCGGCTGATACCAATCCTGTAGTTGTTGGTTTTGGTAGTCGCGCCACATCGCTGCGTCTGGCAATGAGTCCAGCATATTGACCGGCTGCGCCAGCTGTTCAGCACTTTGCGCCATAGCGCCTAAACACCAGCCTTCGACTATCAGGACGTCATAATAAGCGGCAGGCAAATCTGCCGACTGATCGTCACTGGCTTTATCAAACCTGGGCAAAGCCAATGCTTTACCTTGTCGCTGCAATTCCAGATCCTGCTGAAATCGCTCGATTTGATGAGTCCCCGGCACACCGCGCATGGCAAATAACGGATGGATTTTGCGGGCAAGTATCTGACGGTCGCGCCGGCTTAAATAATAATCATCCAGCGACACCACGCCACAGCGCATGCCAGCTTGCTGCAAAGCTTGTTGCAAGTTGGCAGCTAAGGTCGTTTTGCCGCTGCCCTGCGCCCCGCTGATAGCGAAGATTTTTAGGCTCTGCTGCCTGATTTGCTGCACACAGGCACGGACCAAAGACGCGTAACTTGCTGCCTCATCCATTGGCATAACTTACCCCAAAACCGATGGCGCTGTTCTTTGTAAAATTACCACGTCAGGCCCAATGATTTCGACGCGAAACCCATCCCGCTGCGCGAGCCAGCGAAAAGTATCGGCATGGAAAAAGCTGACGTGCGTCGTGTCATTTTTATAGTGCCATTTGGCAAAGTCGGCCGGTTGCTCAGGTCTTAATCGGGTCATCAGACCCAGCCAGCCTGCAACTTTTAATAACTCCAACCAGAG
>JAIXSW010000521.1 GCA_027484495.1 Gammaproteobacteria bacterium | reverse complement strand
TTGACGATTATTTTGCGGTCCGGAAAGTCAAAACCACAGGTCAGCAACGCGCTGCGCACCCGATCCCGTGCTTCCCGTACAGTGGTTTCCGCCAGGCCTACCAGCTGAAATGCCGGCAAACCGGCCGACAAATGCACTTCTATGGTCACGGCCGGAGCTTCCAGCCCCAGCCGCGCCCGGCTGTGGATCAATGCCAGTGTCATAAGCATCCTTGCAATGAGAGACCCTTAACTGTTTAGCAATAAGTTAAATAAATGCAAATTTAATTACTGATTTACGTCAGCCGGATCCCTGACTTTCTTCTTATCCCGGAAGCCGCTACACTGGCCTCTTAACAGTCATTCAGCTGTTTTTTCTTACCTTTTTCACCCGGGCCACCATGATCACAGAAGTGCAAACTGCCAAAAGTCGTTATCTGTTTTACCGGGTGATTGGGTATCTGCTGGTGATCCTGTCCATGTTCATGCTGCTGACCGCCGGTGTTGCGGTGTATTTTAATGAACAAAGTTTCTGGAGTTACCTGACCAGCAGCCTGCTGACGATCAGCGTGGGTTACAGTCTGGTGTACAAAGGCCGGCACGATTTTGTCTTGATGAAACGCCAGTTGTTCCTGCTGACCACTTTGTGTTGGCTGTCGATTTGTTTATTTGCCACTTTGCCTTTTGTATTGGTGCTGCCCGGCATCAGCTATGTTGACGCCGTGTTTGAAACGGTGTCGGCGATCACCACCACCGGCGCTACAGTCTTAAAAGGTCTTGATACGATGCCACGTGGCTTGTTGTTCTGGCGTGCGGTGCTGCAGTGGATTGGTGGTGTCGGCATTATCGTGATGGCCATCGCCATTTTGCCGGCACTGAAAATCGGCGGGATGAAGCTATTTAAAACGGAAAACTCGGATATCTCCGAAAAGATCCTGCCGCGTAGTTCCAGTTTGTCGCTGATGATTGGCGTGGTGTACCTGACCATGTCGGCCAGCTGTATGACGTTGTTTTATCTGTTTGGTATGAACGGATTTGATGCGATCACCCATGGCATGACGACGGTCGCTACCGGTGGTTTTGCCAACTATGATGCATCCTTTGGCCATTTTAATGATCAGCCGGAATTACTGTGGATCGCCTCGGTTTTTATGCTGCTGTCGGCGTTACCGCTGGTCCTGCTGGTTGGCACTTTACGTGGCCATAAGTGGCTGTTATTACGCGATCCACAAGTGCGGGCGTTTTTGTCGATCACCGCGTTTTGTGTTGTGTTGCTGACGTTGTATCAGCATCATCACAATGACCGGCCCTTACTCGACGCGTTGACCCATACCACTTTTAACGTCATTTCGATTATCACAACTTGTGGTTTTGCCAGCGAAAACTATGCCGCCTGGGGTGGTCTGGCGCTGATCATTTTCTTTTATCTGACCTTTTCCGGTGGTTGTTCTGGTTCGACGACCGGCGGCCTGAAAATATTCCGTACTCAGCTTGCCGGCTTGTTACTGATTAAACAATTTAAACTGCTGGTGCATCCGAATGCGGTCTGGGTACAGAAATACGGTAGCAAACCGGTCAATGACCAGTTATTGGGCTCAGTGCTGGCGTATTGTTTTATCTATTTTGCCTCGATAGGTGCATTGGCATTGGGCTTGTCGATGTATGAGCTGGACTTTGTCACGGCACTGACCGGCGCGGCGACGGCGATCAGTAATGTTGGTCCGGGCCTGGGACCGGTGATTGGGCCGGATGGCACATTTGCCAGTTTACCTGATGGTGCCAAATGGCTGATCAGCTTTGGTATGTTATTGGGCCGGCTGGAAATTCTGACCGTGCTGTTGTTGTTTACCCCGATGTACTGGCGCTTTTAACGCCGCTGGCGGCCCCGGCAGATTTTTGCTTATTGGCCTTGCGTTGCTGTTGTTTTCACCTAAAATGACGATCCGTCAACTTTTCACGGATCGACAGATGACAGATGCCCGGCTCCCAGCCGCAATTGCCGTGACAGCACCAGCCGTGGCACCGATGCCCACGGCCCGCAGCAAAGCGCGGCAGCAACGTGAGCAGCAGTTGCTGGAGTTGGCGCAGCAGATCCTGCGTCAGGATGGTTTCACCGGTCTGACGATGGACCGCCTCGCCAGCCTGTCAGATGTCTCGAAAGGCACCCTCTATAATCATTTTTCCAGCAAAGAAGATGTACTGACCGCGCTCAGTGTTGATTCTCTGCAACGCTTATTACAGCTGTTTCAGCATGCCAGTACCTTCAGCGGCCACAGCCGCGAGCGTGCGCTGGCGCTGCATCATGCTTATCACAAATTCAGTGCAGCCGAGCCGACGTTGTTTTTATGTCTGCTCAGCGCGGCGACGCCTGGCGTGATGGAGAAAAGCTCACCAGCGCGGATGCTGCAGCGCCAGCAACTGGAAATGCAGTTGCTGCAATACTGTCAGCAAGTGCTGTCAGACGCACTGGCCGATGGCAGTCTGCAGCTACCCGTTGGCGTATCGCTGGAGCAATGGTCTTTTATCAACTGGGCACTGGCATTTGGTTGCAATGCGTTGTTTGTGCCACTGCGCCAGCTTGGGCTTTTTGCCGGTCTGGCAGCGCCACAGGTCAATTTACACAGTATCAATTTATTGTTTGATGGCATGGGCTGGTTGCCACTGTCATCCGGTTGGGATTACCAGCAAAGCTGGCAGCAGATCAGTCTGAAGTTCGACAGTGCTGCAAACTCAGAATCTACGTTAGCGCACAGTGCACAGGAGCAGGCATGAAACATCCTTGGTTAGATTATTCGGTGCAACGGCCATGGCTGGCCATTGCGCTGGTACTGCTGGTGACGGTGCTGTTTAGCATCGGGGCGAAGAATCTGTATTTCCGTGGTGACTTCCGTATTTTCTTTTCGGCAGACAACCCGCAGATGCAGGCGTTTGAGCGGATGCAAGCGCAGTTTAATAAAAGCGACAATATGCTGGTGGCGGTGGTGCCAAAAGACGGCGACATGTTCAGCACTGAAGTATTGACGGTGGTGAAAAAACTGACCGACGCCGCCTGGCAAACACCCTATTCATTGCGGGTTGATTCCATCACCAATTTCCAGCACACCGAAGCGCAGGAAGACGACCTGCTGGTCGAAGATTTGTTGTTGGATGTGGCGGATTTAAACGACGAGAAAATAAGCAAAATCAAGCAGGTGGTGCTGAATGAACCGGCATTAGTCAAACGGCTGGTATCGGAAGATGGCCTGATGACCGCGGTCAATATCACGGTACAACTGCCGGAAAAAAACCAGAATCAGGAAGTGGCCGATGTTTACAGCCACGTGGCGGCGCTGACCGAAAAACTGGCGGCAGAACATCCGTCGGTACAATTTAAACTGGCCGGCGTGATTGCGCTGAACAATGCCTTTACCGCCGAAGCTCAGCACGACGCCAGTCTGCTGGTGCCGATGATGTTTGTCACGATAGTGCTGATCCTGGCGCTGATGTTGCGCTCGGCACTGGCGGCTTTTGCTGTGGTGGTCATTATTATTCTGACTATCACTTCAACGCTCGGCCTCGCCGGTTGGGCCGGTGTGTTTTTAAGTACCGCGACGGTCAACGTGCCGACTTTGGTGATGACGCTGGCGGTGGCGGACAGCGTGCATCTGATTGCGTCGACGCAGTTTCTGATGCGCCAGGGCCATGCCAAACCCGAGGCTATCCGCCAGGCGATGCTGCTCAACGCGATGCCGGTATTTATCACCAGTGCCACCACCGCGATAGGTTTTGTCACACTGAACTTCTCTGAAGTGCCAATTTTGCGCGATTTCGGCAATATGGTCGCTGTGGGCGTCATGCTGGCCTGGCTGTTGACTATTTTGTTATTGCCGTCGTTGTTGGCCTTACTGCCGATCAGCTCAGGCCATGATTCTAAAGACTTTTCCGGCATGGACGCGCTGGCCGAATTTGTTATTCGCCGGCCTGGCCCAATTCTGGTTGGTACTGTGATACTGACGCTGCTCGGCGGTTATCTGACCATGCAAAACCGGATTAATGATGAAGCGGTGAAGTACTTTTCACAAAACACTGAGTACCGCCAGGCCGTTGATTTAATGGAAGAGCGGCTCGGCGGCGTGTCGTTGATGGATTTTTCCATCGAAAGCGGCGTGGAGTCCGGGGTCAACGAGCCGGCGTTTATTGCTGCAATTGATGCATTTGGTGACTACCTGCAAAGCCTGCCGGAAGTGAAACATGTCAGCCGGATTAGTGACACCTATAAACGGCTGAACAAAAGTATGCATGGTGATGACCCGGCGTATTATCGCCTGCCGGAAAGCTCCGAGCTGGCGGCGCAGTATCTGTTGATGTATGAAATGTCATTACCGTTTGGTCTGGATTTAAGCAATCAGCTGGATCTGGATAAAAGCGCCACTAAGGTCGGCATTACGATGCAAAACCTTGGCAGCAAAGAAATGACCGCGATTGAGGCCAAGGCGCTGGGGTGGTTCCAACAACAATATCCGCAATATCAGATCGAAGCGTCCAGCACTGCGCTGATGTTTGCCCATATCGGCGAGCGCAATATGGCCAGCATGATGCAAAGCCTGCCGCTGGCGGCAGTGCTGATCTCCGGCTTGCTGATGCTGAGCCTGCGCTCATGGAAGCTGGGCACTATCAGCTTGCTGCCCAATATGGTGCCGGCATTGATGGGCTTTGGTGTCTGGCAGCTGTTGTCCGGCGAGATTAACCTCGGCTTGTCGGTGGTCGCCGCGACGTTAAATGGAATTATCGTCGACGATACTGTGCATTTTCTCGCCAAATATCAGCATGCCCGCCAGGAGGGCCGCAGTGCCGAAGACGCGGTGCGTTATGCCTTCCACAGCGTGGGCTGGGCCTTAGTTGTCACCACTGTCGTGCTGGTGATTGGCTTCTCCGTATTGTTGTTATCTGATTTCCGGCTGAATTCGGATATGGGCCTGCTGACCGGCATTATTCTGCTGATCGCGCTGATTGTTGATTTCTTATTTTTACCGGCGGTGCTGCTGAAGCTGGACCGCAAACCCTATAAAACACTGTCATCGACAGCTGATACGAACGGAGTCTGATATGAATAATGTGCATCACACCAACGCCGCAAAACCGCTACAGCGCTTCTGGCCGGCTTTATTGTGTCTGGGTCTGCTCAGCGCCGGGCTTAGCAGCGTGCCGGTGGCGGCCGATGATGGCGGCAAAGGCCTGAGTATTGCCAAAGAGCGGGTCGCGCGCGATGAAGGCTGGAAAGACAGCGAATCGAAAACCACCATGGTGCTGCGTAACGCTCAGGGTGAAGAGAATAAACGCGAGATCCGCAGTATCAGTCTGGAAGTGGCTAATGATGGCGACAAAGGCCTGACGATTTTTGATGAGCCAAAAGACGTGCGGGGCACGGCTTTTCTGAACCACTCACACACCGGTAAACCAGACGACCAATGGTTATATCTGCCGTCGGTCAAGCGGGTGAAACGCATTGCATCGCGCAATAAATCCGGCCCTTTTATGGCCAGTGAATTTGCCTATGAAGACTTAAGTTCGTTTGAACTGGCGAAATTCAAATTCACCTGGCTGCGCGACGACACCTTGGATGGCGAAGCAGTATTTGTCGTGGAGCAGGTCCCATTGGATGAATTTTCCGGTTACAGCAAAAGTGTGGTCTGGCTTGATCAGGCGGAATACCGCGCACGCAAAATCGAGTTTTATGATCGTAAAAATGCCTTGTTAAAAACGCTGGTGATGTCGGATTACAAACAATATCTGAACAAGTACTGGCGGCCGCTCACACTGAAGATGACCAATCATCAGACCGGCAAAAGTACCGATCTGCTGGTACGGGATATCGAGTTTGGCAAAGGTCGGACTGATGCCGACTTTGATACTAATGCACTGCAGCGCAGTCGTTGAGCGCAGACCGGGCCGGTCAGCGGACTGGCCTGAGAATTGCTGAGTGATTTCTTTTGTGCAGTTGGTAAAGCTGCAGAATTCGACCATGCTGAAAACAGCATTAGCCTCGGCAGTGTCAGATCCCGGAACTGAATCATGCAATTAAACATCTGTTGGGTTTTATGTGCGGCGGCATTGACCGCCACTGCGCCGCTGCAGGCTGCTACGTTGGGGCCTGTTACGACAAAAGATACTTTGTGGAGCCTGGCCCGCGCTGCCCGCGGGGATGCACCGTATTCGATGTATCAGGCGATCATCGCGTTGCAACAGAAAAACCCGACCGCGTTTATCGGCAATAACGTGCATCATGTCAAATTGGGCGCTGTGCTGGAACTGCCGACTGCGACTGAGATTGCCGCAGTGGATTTGGCCTCGGCGCAACAAAAAGTCGAAGCCGATGCTGCAAGCTGGCGGCAATGGGTTGCCACGCGGCAAAGCGCCGGCGGCAGTCATGCAGCGGCCGACACTATCGCTGGCACACTAAACGCGGCGCCAACCCAGCGCAAATCCGGCGGACTGTCGTCGCAGGCGACTGCGGCCTTAGCCCGTCAGGTCCAACAACAGAGTGAGCAACGCAGCGCATCACAGAGATCAGCACCAACAGAGGCGCAGACAGCGCCTGCTGCTATTGCGCCTGCAGTGACTGAAGTCGCGGACGTCGCAGAGATACCAACAACCCCTTCACCACAACCCGCGCCGGATATTGCCGAAGCACCGGTGGCGCTGCCTGCCCGGGAAGCAGAAAGCGACTGGAGCGAACGGCTGCAAACCGACACCACATTGGGATTGGACTGGCGTTGGTTTCCCAGTCGCGGCGCGCAGGGCCAAAGCCGCAGTGCGCTCAGCGGCAGTGCCTTAGTCGAATGGTACTGGCAGTCAGAAGATGAACGCAGCAGCTGGACTATCAGCCCGTATTTACGCTGGGATCAACGCGACAGTGAACGCAATCTGGTGGATTTACGCCAGGCCTACTGGCTGACCGTCGGGGATGGTTGGGAGTTTAAAGCTGGCGTTGACAAGATTTTCTGGGGTGTCACTGAGTCCGTCCATCTGGTCGACATCATCAATCAGACTGACTGGGTTGATGCTATTGACGGTGAGTCCAAGCTTGGCCAGCCACTGGCACAACTGACACTCAGCGGCGACTGGGGTAATTTACAGAGTTTTGTGCTGCCGTATTTCCGAGAACGCACTTTAAGCGGTGCTGAAGGCCGGCTACGTTTGCCAATTCCGGTGCTGGCGGACGATGCGGTCTATCAGTCCGATCGCAAACAACGCCATCTGGACTGGGCATTGCGTTACAGTCAGCAGATAGAACAGGTTGATATCGCGTTGTCTTACTTCAGCGGCACCAATCGGGATCCGCGCTGGCTGCCGGTGGCGCAGGGCGCGGCCTTGCAGCCGTATTACGAACAAATGCGCCAGATTGGGGTGGAAGGGCAATGGATAGTCGACAGCTGGATCTGGAAACTGGAGGCGATCCGCCGCAGCAGTGATATTGAGCAATTCAGTGCTGCTGTTGCCGGGTTTGAATACACTACCGTGGGCGTGTTTGATTCGGCGGTTGACCTTGGCTGGCTGCTGGAATATCAGTACGACAATCGCGGTACGCTGGCGCCGGTGCCAGGCCAACGCGATCTGTTTGCCGGCATGCGTATCGCACTGAATGACGAAGCTGGCAGTGAGTTATTATTCGGTATTGCACAGGATCTGCAAAGTGGTGGTACCCGCAGTGGTATGTTAGAAGCATCGATGCGGTTTAGTAACAATATCAGGCTACGGCTCGACGCCTGGTTTTTCCAGGCGGTGTCTATACAACAACCGACTTGGTGGTTACGTCAGGATGACTATATTCAGGTAGGCTTCGATTATTATTTCTGACAATTCCGGGGTGTGTCGTATGAAACACTGGGTGGCAGGCGTGTTGTTGTGCTGGTCTGCACTGGTTGCTGCCGAACCCCGCACCATAGTCGTTGGCATTGAGCAGATTGACTATTATCCGCATTACGATTTTAGTGCCGGTCAGCAGCGCGGTTATTTCTATGATTTGATGCAGCTGTTTGGTAAAAAAAACGGTGTGCAGATCCGGTTTGCAGCACTGCCGGTGAAACGGCTATATCAGGAAGCCAACAACAATATCGATGTGGTCTATCCGGATAATCCGAACTGGCAGCAATACATGGTGGCTGAATACAGTAAAACCTTTAGTGATCCGGTGATTTATACGCTGGGCAGTACTATCGTGTTACCAGAAAATCGTCAGATGCCGCTGGAAAAGTTCCGGTCTTTGGCCGTGATCCATGGCTTTGCGCCGCATCGTTGGCTTGAGCTTCAGCCCCGGTATAAATTCCGCATAGTAGATGTTGCTGACAGTGCATCGGCGCTTGGACTGGTGTTAAAAGGCCGGGTGCACGGCGCTTCAATTGAATTGAATGTGGCGAATGAATACCTGCGCCGGCAGGGTCAATCGGGCGCCTTAGTCGCGGCGGAGCAGCTGCCTTTTACCGAGTTGCCATTTTTATTGTCCAGCGTGAATAAGCCGGAACTCATCATCGAATTTAATCGTTTTCTGCAGCGGCATCCGCTTGAAATCCAGCAGCTGAAACAAAAGTACCAGCTGCTGGAACATCGCACACAGCTCAAAGCACCGTAATGTGAGGCCTGAGGGCCGAAGGTACGCAGCCGGATAGGTCCTGGCTATCCGGTCTTTTTGCCATTCACCAGCCTCGTCCCGGTACTTGCCGCAGGCAGCGGGCAGCCCGAAATATCACGTTTTGTTTGGCAGGCAGGGCCTTCGCAAGTAAACTGAGCGCCAGTTTTTAGCTACAAATGTGAGTTTGATATGTTTGAGTGGATTTCAAGCCCGGAGGCCTGGATTGCATTGGGTACTCTGGCCGCGTTGGAGATCGTATTAGGTATTGATAATATTATCTTTTTATCAATTTTAGTCGGACGTTTGCCAGAGAAACAGCGCGCTTTTGCCCGTCGTCTCGGTTTAGGTCTGGCAATGTTTGCCCGTCTGGCCCTGTTGTTTTCTATCTCCTGGGTGATGGGTTTAACCGAAACCTGGTTCACTGTACTCGGTAATGACATCTCTGGACGTGACGTGATCCTGATTGGCGGTGGTTTATTCCTGCTGGCAAAATCGACGCAAGAAATTCACCACAGCTTAGAAGGTGCTCAGGAAGAGCCTGGTGCGCCGAAAGTTGTTGCCAACAATCTGATGATGATACTGATCCAGATTATGATCCTCGATATCGTGTTCTCGCTGGACTCGGTGATCACCGCGGTGGGCCTGGTCAATGACATCGAAATTATGGCCATTGCCATTATCGCCGCAGTCGCTGTGATGATGTTTGCTGCCAAACCTATCGGTGATTTTGTTGACGCGCACCCGACCATTAAAATTCTGGCACTGTCGTTCCTGATTTTAGTCGGCGTCACCTTGATGATCGAAGGTTTTGATGTGCATGTACCGAAGGGTTACATTTACTTCGCGATGGCCTTCTCCTGTTGCGTTGAGATGGTTAACATCCGTCTGCGCAAAAAGTCTACCCCAGTACAGCTGCATAAAGATCTGCCGTAACGGTCTGTGCTGAGTTGATTAAAAAAGCCCGCGATGCGGGCTTTTTTGTTTTACCGGCAAAGTGCAACGACCGCCATTGTGCGCTGATTATTTGCTGATCCGGCCGCTGCGGCCAAACACCGGGATAGTCAGGTGCCAGCGAATGGCAGCGAGCCTCAACAACAGACAGGCCAGCATACCGGCCAGCATCGCGGGTAATGGTGCTACTTGCAGGGCCAGCAGCTGGGTATACACCAGACCACCAAAAATACAGGTTACTGCGTACAATTCTCCCCGAAACACTAATGGGATCTCCCGGCACAATACATCGCGGATCATGCCGCCACAGACACCACTGATAGTCCCCATCATGATGGCAACAAAGTCCGAGGTACCATAGGCCAGCGCTTTTTGCGCGCCCATCACGACAAAAAATGCCAGACCTATCGCATCGGCAATTTGCAGCGCATTATTGGGGATAGTCAGGCGTTTCCGTACCAGCAGGATAGTCAGCGCCGTTGCGCCAAAAATCGCATAAAAATAACTGTTGTCCGATAACCAAATCACCGGCACATCGAGGATCAGGTCCCGGATAGTGCCACCGCCAATTGCAGTCACTGTTGCAAGGACGATCACGCCGAAACCATCCATTTGTTTTCGCCATGCTGCCAGCGTGCCAGCGATGGCAAATACACCGATCCCCATCAAATCAAACCAGTGAAAAAGCTGTTCCATCCGCGGTCCCTCAGACTAAAAACAGCCATCTTAACGCAGAATGGCGGCCGGCGCAGCGCTGGACTGTGGCCTTCTGTATGACCACCTGAGCAGGGGCAGTTGATAAGGAATTTATAAATTACTGATATTAACCTGATGTTAATTTCGCGGGTTTTTTCTTGGCTATGGTTGCTGGGCTGCGGCGAGTCTTCGCAGTATTCAGGAACATTGAAATAAAAAACATACAAGAGGAAACCTCATGAAACCACAACATCTGAGCCCATTGGCGTTGGCTGTCACGCTGGCGTTCTGCGCACCACTGCAAGCTGCGCAGGTCGTACCGGCGACCAGCATTCTGAATGGGCAGACGCTGAGCAGTCTTGACGGCACGCTGGACGATCGCAGCGCTGAGCCGATGAGCTTTAAAGCTTTGCAACAAATCAAACGTTTTGACGGCAAAACCAAAAGCCGCTACCAACAACAATTCCGCGGTATTCCGGTGTGGGGCCACAATGTGGCGGCCATTAATGCAAATGGTCAGTATGCAGATATCAGCGGCACTGTAGTCACCGGCATTGAAGATGACTTGCCCAATGCCAAACCAGCGCTGGCGCCGGAGCAGGCTATTCTGGCCAGTCGCGGCGGTGACAGTCTGCAGGCCGCCGATGCAGCGGAGCAAACAGCGCTGCAGGCCGAACTGTCAGCACAATCCGCCAATGCCAAACTGTGGGTTTATCTGGACCAGAATGACACCGCCCGCTTGGTCTATATCACGCATTATGTGACGCAACGTGGTCAGCACCCAAGCCGGCCATATAGCATCATTGACGCCAATAGCGGCAAAGTGCTGCAAAGCTGGGACGGCATTGCCCACGCCAATGCCACCGGCCCTGGTGGTAATACCAAAACCGGTCAATACCAATATGGCACGACCTACGGTTATCTGGATGTTGATGCAAATTGCCGGATGAGCAACGTCAATGTCGATACCATCAACCTCAATGGCGCGACGTCGGGCGGCACCATTCACCAGTTTACCTGCCCGAATAATACCTTTAAGGCCATTAACGGTGCCTATTCACCGTTGAATGATGCGCACTATTTCGGTGGTGTGGTTTTTAACATGTATAAGAGTTGGTTCAATGTGAACCCATTGAATACTAAGCTGAAAATGCGTGTGCATTACGGCAGCAGTTATGAAAATGCGTTTTGGGACGGTACTCAGATGACTTTCGGCGACGGTGCCAGCCGCTTTTATCCGCTGGTCAGTCTCGACGTCTCGGCGCATGAAGTCAGCCACGGTTTTACTGAGTTCAACTCAGGCCTGGTCTACAGCGCTCAATCCGGTGGTATTAACGAAGCGTTTTCCGATATGGCCGGTGAAGCGGCTGAATACTTTATGAAAGGCAGCAATGACTGGCTGGTCGGCGCCGACATTTTCAAAAGTACCGGTGCCTTGCGTTATATGGACGACCCGACCAAAGATGGCCGCTCAATAGGTCACGCCAGCAACTATACCAGTGGCATGGATGTGCATCACAGCTCGGGCGTGTTTAACAAAGCCTTTTACCTGCTGGCGCGTAAAACCGGTTGGAATACCCGCAAAGCTTTTGAAGTATTCACTGTAGCCAATCAGGTGTATTGGACAGCCAATGCGACTTTTGTCAGCGGCGCCAACGGTGTTTGCCGGGCGACCAAAGATAAAGGCTATAGCACTGCCGATGTGCAGGCCGCATTCAGCGCAGTGGGCGTTACCACCACAGACTGTGGCACTGTGACACCACCGGATGGCACCTCCGGTTCGCTGCCAAATCTGGCAGCAACGACCGGTAACTGGACACGCAATACCATCACAGTGCCAGCCGGTAAAACCACACTGACGGTGACGATCAGCGGTGGCACCGGTGATGCTGACCTCTATGTCCGGTTCGGCAGTCAGCCAACAACCAGCAGCTATCAGTGCCGGCCTTATAAAACCGGTAATGCCGAAAGCTGTGTGATTAATAATCCACAAGCCGGTGTCTGGCATGTCGGCCTGCGCGCCTACAGCAGTTTCAGCGGTGTGACGCAAAACTGGTCGTATCAATAACGGTCTCTGGCAACATCTAAAAAGCCCGCATCGCGGGCTTTTTTTATCAGAGCAACCGGCTTGAGTCCGCGCGGGGGTTGCAACGGCTGCGGGCTGGTATCGAGATAGATAATGTTATAGTATAACATATCTTAAAATCTACCAGGCTACTGTGATGCATAACCAACCGCCGTTGTTACCTGTCACTGTGTTATCGGGCTTTTTAGGCGCCGGTAAAACCACTTTGTTAAATCATATTCTGCAAAACCGCGCCGGTTTAAAGGTCGCGGTGATCGTCAATGATATGAGTGAGCTGAATATCGACGCCCATGCCGTGCAAAAAGAAATTCAGCTGCATCGTACCGAAGAAAAACTGGTCGAGATGAGCAACGGCTGTATCTGCTGTACCTTGCGGGAAGATTTGTTAGTCGAGGTGCAGGCGCTGGCGCGGGAAGGGCGCTTTGATTATTTGGTGATCGAATCCACCGGTATTTCCGAGCCTTTACCTATTGCCGAAACTTTTACTTTCACTGATGAAGATGGGCAGACCCTCGCCGACATCGCCCGGCTCGATACTATGGTGACCGTAGTCGACGCAGTGAATTTTATCGCCGAGTATCAACAAGCCCGTTTGCTGGCGGACAGTGGCGAACATCTGGGCGAAGATGATGAACGCACAGTCGCGGACTTATTGATTGACCAGGTGGAGTTCTGCGATGTGCTGGTGGTCAGCAAAACCGATCTGGTCAGTAAGACTGAGCTGGATGCGTTGACCGCGATCCTGCGCCAGCTCAATCCATCGGCACGACTTGAATATAGTGAACATGGTCGGGTGCCCTTAGACAAAGTCCTCGGCACCGGTTTGTTTGATTTTGCCAAGGCGCAGCAAGCACCGGGCTGGTTACAGGTGTTACGGGGTGAACAGCAACCGGAAACCGAAGAATATGGCATCAGCAGCTTTAGTTTTGTCGCCAGATTGCCGTTTCATCCAGAGCGTCTGCATCAGTTTTTCCATCAGGATTGGCCGCAAGGCCGTTTACTGCGCTCAAAAGGTTATTTCTGGCTGGCAGCCCAACCTGAATATGCGTGGCAATGGCATCAGGCCGGCGGCATTGCGCGTTATGGCATGGCAGGTTTGTTCTGGTTTGCCGTCCCTGCCCAGGAATGGCCGGATGATGCGGAAAGCAGGGCCGCAATTGAGGCCCAGTTCAGTGGCGACTATGGCGATTGCCGCCAGGAGTTAGTTTTTATCGGCCAGGGGCTGGATGAGGCTGTGATGCGTCGTCAACTGGCCAATTGTCTGTTAACTGACGAAGAGTACGCTGCAGGGCCTGCGGCCTGGCGCCTGTATGACAACCCATTTCAGCAAGATGATGTTCACTGAGTTTCAGCCGCTCGGGACTCAGATCCGGCAAAGCTCAGACATTGAGGTACTGAGCGATATTCTGTTGCCGGAAGTGAATCTGGCCGTGTGGCAGCGGCAATTGGATGCAGAATTATTATGGTGTGCAGCACAGTTAGCGGCGCGTCCGGCTTTTGCGTTGCAGCGCCAGACTCACCTCGCTGATTTGCCGGCGTTGTTGCAGTATGCGGTGCCGGACATGCCGGGTCGTGACGCGCTGTGTCAGGATATCGTGTTGCAGGCACAGATGCTGGCATGTCTGATGGATACTGAGCAGCTTGGTGTACGGCTCAAAGCATTACACAGTGCTATGTGCCCGCGTTTTCATACTGATCATGTGGCGCTGCGGATGTTGGTGACTTATGCCGGACCTGCGACCGAATGGCGGGCGGGCCCGGACGATGACGATGAAACCGGCTGTTTAAATGTGGGCGACAGCGCGTTGTTAAAAGGCTCGGCCTGGCCAGCGGCGGCTGCGGTCTGGCACCGCTCGCCGCCTGGCATGGCTACGCGTTTATTGCTGACGCTCGACCCGCTCTGACGTTTGTTTTAACAGCGTCGCTAGCAACTGACAGTCTTCCTGTTGCTGGCGGGCATAGTCGGTACAGGCCTGTAACAGGGCATCATGGCTGGTTGCCATCACACCCAGCATTTGATGGGCAAAACGAGCCGAACGGCGGTCAGCCCTGTTATGCGCCAGCGCCAGCGCATGGCCACAGGCAGCGGCAAACTGGCCCAAAGCTTTACCGGGCGCCTGCGGCTGCAAACAGATATCTTCCGGGTCCACATCAACGTTGGCATGGTGCAGCGAGCGTACCAGATAATGCGCACCTTCAAACTGCACTTCATCCAGCACAGAATCAGGCCGGCGCTGCATCAGGCGCTGACAATCGACGGTCAGATGCGCGTCATTGAGCCGGTTCACCGGGCTTAAATCCGGAAAGAAAAACAACGGCGCAGAGCGGCGCTGTTGCTTCACTTCGACCACCTGACACAGCGCCAAATCGGCATCTGAGCTCAGATCTGCCGGCCCCACCAGCAGGTAATAGCGCTGCATATTCAGCGAGCCGGTACCGGCACCGTGTCGGGTCACAATGTCGAGGATCTCATCATGCACATAAGGCGCAAACGCCTGCTTCAGCTGCTGATAACGTTCTGCATCAATCCGGCTGAATTTGCCGGCATCAGCTTTAAACTGCAGCGGTCGGGCGGAGATATCAACCGATTTTGCCAGTGTACTTTTTTGCAGAAAATCGCTGCCTGCGGCTGAGCGTTTAATCGCTTTTTTCAGGAATGGTTTCAGCACATGATTTTTCGGGAAATCATCCTGAGTGCTGAAACGGAATTCGGCATCATTTGCTACCGCGGCACAGCAGTCTAAATAGCTTTTTAAGAAACTTCGGGCAGCATCTTTGGCATCATCAGCGCTGGCGGCAGTTAAGCCGGCCAAATCCGGCGCATCTTCACTGTGATAATGCCCTGAAGTCAGGCCCTGACAATAGTCAGCGGCCAGCAGCAGGCTGATGATATAGCGGCTTAAATCCCACACTGCCGGGCCAATACAGGCATCATCAAAATCATTGGGTGCAAAAATCACCCGCTCACCATAGCTGCCATCTTCGGTGAAAAAGCCGAAATTGGAGATGTGACAATCCCCCATGACTGTGGTGAATGGCACCTGCTGCACCAGTGCAGGCGGCAGTTTGAGCAAACCTGACTGAATGTCCGCATAAAACAACCCGGAACTGCCGCGTAAAAAGCGAAATGGGTTTAACGCCATTTTTTGATGTTTACTGAGAATACTTTGGCTGGGATCGACCTGATCGGTCCGACTGAATTCGGCGATCAGTTGTTGCAGACGCTGCATTTGAATATCTCCATTTCTGTGACTGCGATGCGTTGATGCTAAAGCAGTTTTCGCTTGTTGACGACAGTCTGCTGCAGGCTTTTTGTAACAGAACATCGGTTTATTCCAATGGTCTGACCGCAGCTGTATCCGCTATGGAAACTTGAAGGAAGACGGACGGTCCATTATTCTTGCGCATAGTCCCAGTTTTGAGTCTGTGCTTTGTCTCATCGCCAAAAATACATTGTCGCTGTCGTTTTGGCTTATGTGCTGTTAGCCCTAAGCTGGATTTTCCTGTCCGATCATCTGTTACTGCTGGTGATCAGCGCTGAACAATTACTGATGGTTTCGATGCTCAAGGGCATGCTGTTTGTACTGGTGACTGCAGTAGGACTCTCGTTCGCGCTGAAAAACGTACCTCAGTCTTTCCATCCTGAAACCAACGTCTTGCCACTGACTCATCGCCAAAGCAAATTGCGTGATTATGTGGTGGCAGGCTTGTTGGTGAGTCTGATGATTTCCTTTCGCTTACTGTTACCTGTTGATGTTGCCGAAAAACCCATGATGATTTTGCAGCTGTTGCCAATCATTCTGGCGGCCGTGCTGGGTGGTTTTGGTCCGGGTTTATTTGCCACTTTACTGTCGACAATGGCCGTCGCCTGGATCGCCCGATGGGCTCTCACCGGCGCCGAGCAGAGCTTGTACATTCAATTGCAGTGGCTGTTTTTAATTATCAATGGCGTCACGGTGAGCTGGTTGTGTCAGTTGTTGCGCAATTCGGCCCGGCAGGCCGGGCATCAGCAGCGCTTACTGGATGCGGTCATTGAAGGTACCGATGACGTGGTGTTTACCAAAGACAGCATCGGTCGTTATCAGCTGGTGAATCAGGCGGCTTGCCGCGCATTTGGCCTGGAAGCCGGGCAAATTATTGGTCGTACCGATGTGGAGCTGGCAGATCCGGCTCAGGTCGTCAGCTGGCAGCAAAATGATGCCAAAGTCATGCAACAGCGCAGGGTGCTGCATTTTCAGGAGCAACTGCAGCAAGCCGATGGCAGCAGCCAGCTGTACTCGGTCAGTAAGGGGCCACTGTTTGATCATCGCCAGCAGCTCAGTGGTATTTTTGGCATTGCCCGGGATGTGACAGAGATGGTCGGGCAGAAACGCTTGCTACAGCGGGTGCTGGAAGGCTCTGAACAAGGTTTTTGGGAGTGGGACATACAGCAGCAGCGGATGCAGGTCAGCGAGCGTTTTGAAACCATGTTGGGTTTTTTGCCCGGTGAAATGCAGATCCAACCGGAGCATTGGCCTGAACTGCTGCACCCGGCTGATTATCCGCAAATGATGGAATCGATTCAACAACACCTGGATGGGGTGAAGCCGATGCATGAAGCAGAGTTTCGCGCCCGTTGCAAAGATGGCAGCTGGCGCTGGATCCTGTCGCGCGGCAAAATCGTCACCACTTCGCCGGATGGCAAACCGCAGCTGCTGGCGGGAACTCATACTGATATTCAGCAACGCCGGCAGAATGAAGAAGCTTTGCGTCTGGCGGAAATGATGTTTGCCGGTAGTTATGACGGCATCATGCTGGTGGATGCGGACAACCAGATCATGCGGGTCAATCCTGCTTTTTGCCGGATCACCGGTTACAGTGCTGCCGAAGTACAGGGCAAATCCCCTGCGATTTTGTCGTCAGGTCTGCATGAAAAAACCTATTACCAGCAAATGTGGCTGCAATTACAGCAACATGGTTTCTGGCGTGGTGAAATCATCAACAAACGCAAAGATGGCGCGGTATATACCGAAATGCTGTCGATTTCGGTGGTGCGTGGTGCACAAGGTCAGATCCGCCAGTATATCGGCATTTTCTCTGATATCAGTCATTTAAAGGCCCATGCCGCTGAGCTGGATAAAGTCGCCAATTTTGATGCCTTAACGGGCTTACCCAACCGGCGTTTATTGTTAACCCGCTTTAACCAGACGCTGATTCGGGCCTTGCAAATGGGGCAACGCTGCGCTGCCTGTCTGATCGATATCGATGGTTTTAAACAAATTAATGAGCAGTTTGGCAGCGCTTTTGGTGATCGCGTGTTGCTGGCGCTGAGTCATCAGCTGCAAGGCGCGCTGCGTCATGATGACACGCTGGCCCGGTCGGGTGGCGATGAGTTTGTCGTGTTGTTATCCGACATGCCGGCGCTGCCCGAAGGCAATCATATCGTCAAAAGGTTGTTGCAGGCCGTGAACCGGCCTCTGCTGCTGGATAACATCGAGATCGCGCTGACTTGTAGTATCGGTGTCAGTTTATATCCGGACGATAATGCCGACCCCGATACGCTGCTGCGACACGCCGATAAAGCCATGTATCAGGCGAAGGAGGCCGGACGTAACCGCATCCAATGGTTTGACCCCGCGCACGAACGCGAAGCGCAGGAACACCGGATGATGCTGGAGCAGCTGCAGGAAGCTCTGCAGTTACAGCAGTTTGTGTTGTTCTATCAACCGAAAGTGAATCTTCGCAGCGGCGCTGTGGTTGGCATGGAAGCGCTTATTCGCTGGCAACATCCGCAGCGCGGGTTATTGTCACCTGCCGCGTTTTTGCCTTTTATCGAAGGCAGTGAACTGGAAAGCCGCTTTGGCCAATTTGTGCTGCAAACCGGAATTGCTCAGGCTGCGGACTGGTTGTCACAGGGGATCCGGCTTCAGGTTGGTATCAACATCAGCGCCAGTCATTTGCTGCAGGCCGACTTTGCCGGGCAACTGACAGGATTGCTGCAGCAATGGCCTGCGTTGACACCGGGTCAGATCGAACTCGAGATCCTCGAGAGCACGGCGATCCGGGATTTAGCCGCCGCCAGACAGGCATTATTGCGCTGTCAGGCACTCGGGGTGCGCTTTGCGTTGGATGATTTTGGCACCGGCTATTCCTCGTTAACCTACCTGCGCCAGCTCCCTGTGCATTGTTTGAAAATCGATCAAAGCTTTGTCCGCGATATGCTGGAAGATCCGGACGACCATAATATTGTCTCGGGCGTCGTGCAGTTGGCGCAGGTATTTGACCGGGAAGTTATCGCTGAGGGCGTCGAATCGATGGCGCATGCCAGCGCATTGCTGGCGCTGGGTTGTGAGTTGGCGCAAGGCTATGGTGTGGCCAAGCCGATGCCGGCAGCTCAGGTGGCTGATTGGATCACCCAGTGGCAAGCACGGCAAGACTGGCGACAGTTAGTCGGGTAAGCCGCGGTTAGGTCGAAGCCGCTATTTCCGCCGGTGCGATCACATCGACATAATGCTGCACTATCCACTGCGCTGCGGCGACTTGCCCGGCAAGCGCTTCGACGCAAACTGAATCCAGCTGACCCACACTGGCCATGCGCCGCAGTTCCTGTAGTGCAGCTTCGACACTCCAGGGTTTTTTATATGGACGCAGACTGGTCAGTGCATCAAAAATGTCAGCGACTGTGACGATGCGCGCTTCTACCGGGACCTCGTTGCCGCGTAAGCCACGCGGATAACCTGAGCCATCAAGAAATTCATGATGACAGGCGACAATATTGTGCATCACTTGCGAGTCCGGTAAGTGATGCAGGCCAAAATCGCCAATCACTTTGTGCATCAACTGCTCGCCTTTTTCGACATGAGTTTGCATTACTGCGCGCTCAGCGGCGGTCAACGGACCTTGTTTGAGCAGGATCTGATCAGGAATGCCGATTTTGCCAATGTCATGCAGTGGGGCAAACAGATAAATATGTTCGATAGTTTCATCCGTCAGCTGATATTCAGCCGCGACCGCTTTGGCGATCAGCCGCGCATACTGCGCCATCCGCTCTAAATGCGCGCCGGTCTCAAAGTCGCGCAAATCAACAAACTCCCGCGCGACCTGCGCAGAGACCAGCACAGCGCGCACCGCAGATAGTTCGGCGGACAACGCCATATTAATCAGATTACAGTACAGCAGCAGATCTCGTTGCACCCGTGCATCGAAATAGCCGGGCTGTGCCGAATCAAAAAAGATGAAACCTAAAAAGCCGCCATTGTCGTACATAGGTACAGTAAAGGAGCTGCGATAGGGCTGGCTCAACAACCAGTCAGAATGCAGATGACCTGGCTGCACCTGCAGAGGGATATCGTCTAGCACGCGGCAATTGCCATTTTTGGCCAGAGCTTTCAGGTCGCCACAGTCATTGAGCCGGGCTTCGTAACCACTGATGGCTTGACCTTCGCGGGTGCTGTTGATAAAAGTTTTCAGCAGATCATTGGGTTGTTCATACAAGGCGCAGGCGATCCGGCTGATAGCAGGCATGGTTTGCAGTACACGGTCATGTAATGCCGCCAAACGTTGATTGACGCTGCCTTCGCCCTGAAATAATTGCAGGATTTGGCTCGGTGCCAGACTGGTCATCACAATGCTCCTTGCACATCACTAGGGCGTGTTGGCGTTTGGTGATTAAGTTTTGTTCGTTTCGGCCACCGCGTGGTGGCGGCGTTTTGGGTGCGAAACGAGGCGCGTGACATAGTTATTCTATGTGAGCAACGAGTGACAAAGCCCAAAGCGCCGCCAAACGAACCCGTAGGGCAGCGTTTGGCAGCTCTTTCTGCGGCGTTAGTGCTCGTTTGTGTAGAATAACTACACGGCGCTCGTACTGCCTTGCATAAAAAGCTGCCAAACGGCTGCAAAAACAAACAACAAACGTCAACACGCCCTATTCTGCAGTGTGGAAAGCTTTGGCTATTTTTGCAACTAATTGGCCGGGTCAATTTCAGCGTTGTTGATATAAAACAAGTGAGTAACTTTATTCGTAACTTTTTGTTATCATTCGCCCAGTGAGATTATGGAGCTATCAGATCAGGAGTGAGTTATGAAACAGTGGTTATGCAGCAGTGCTGTGTTAGTGAGTCTGACACTGTTAGGTGGTTGCGGCGGCGGCGGTACATCGGGTGGCAGCACTCCGGATACAGGCACAACGCCGGGAACCGGCACCACGACACCAACGACGCCGGCTTGGGTTGCCGGCCAATATGCGGCTGAATCGACGCTGCAAAACTTCTGCGCCGTGCCACGTACCGGCACAGATCCATTCAGTGGTACAGCCTATCCGGATAAAGCCGGCTCGGCGATGCATGAAAAGCTGTGGCAGCGCTCGTGGAGCAATAGAACCTATTTATGGTACAAAGAACTGCCTGATTTGGACCCAGCCAACTACAGTACTCTGGCTTATTTTGACCTGCTGAAAAGCGGCAATAAAACCGATTCTGGTGCACAGAAAGACAATTTCCATTTTTATCAGGACACTGCCGAGTATAAAAAGCAGACGCAGTCTGCGGTCAGCAGTGGTTATGGCATCGAATGGATTTTTGCATCGACCCGGCCACCACGGCAGTTAAGCGTGGCGTATACCGAGCCAGGTAGCCCGGCGGCAACGGCGTCGTTAGGCCGTGGTTCGAAGTTACTGGAAGTGGATGGCGTTGATTTTGTTAACGATAACACTCAGGACGGTGTCAATAAACTGAATGCCGCATTGTTCCCGGCCAAAGCCGGTGAAAGTCATCAGTTCACTTTTGCTGATGCCAATGGGGTCCGCCGCTCGTACACGCTGGTGTCCGCTGATGTATCCACCGTACCGGTGCACAACGTCAAAGTGTTGCAAAGTGGCAATAAAAAAGTCGGTTACCTGCAGTTTAATACCCATATCGCAGCCGCCCAGCCGCAGCTCATCAGTGCGGTGGAACAGTTCCGCACTGCCGCTGTTAATGAGCTGGTCGTAGACCTGCGCTATAACGGTGGTGGTTTGCTGGCACTGGCATCGCAATTTGGCTATATGGTCAGCGGTCCGAATCAGATCCAGTCGCGTTATTTTGACAAGCTGCAGTTTAATGACAAGTATCCGACGACAGATCCTGAGACCGGTCAACCGCTACGACCTACACCATTTTATTCAGATAAAATTGATTATCAGGCCGGCAGATTATTGGAAGGTCAGAAGTTACCCAATTTAAGCCTGAACCGGATCTTTGTATTAACCACAGACAACACCTGTTCTGCCAGCGAAGCCTTTATCAATGCACTGCGCGGCGTCGACGTGGAAGTGATCCAGATTGGCGGTAAAACCTGTGGTAAACCGTATGGTTTTTATCCAACCGATAACTGCGGCACGACTTATTTCACTATTCAGTTCAGCGGCAGCAACGCCAAAGGTTTTGGTGATTATGCCGATGGTTTCACGCCAGCTGTGGCACCCCGTTTTGCCGCGGATATCAAAGGCTGTCCGGTGGCTGATGATCTGAGCAAACCGCTTGGCGATGCGCAGGAAGGCATGCTGAAAACAGCGTTGTTTTATGCCGGCAACAACAGTTGTCCGGTGCTGACGGCAGCGCAGCAAGCGGTATCGGCGGCAGCGCCACTGCAAAGCGATGGTCTGGCGATCCGTGATCCGCGCCAACAGGAATTCCTGCAACAAAATCTGCTGCGGACAGAAATACGGGATTGATTCTGTCGCAACAGCCCGCCGTAACAGTCCGTACTAACGGACTGTCTGGCGGGCTGTTCATGTCATTGACACCCTGTGTTATTCCGCCATCGGCCGTGGTCGGATAATAATGGTTGGATCTATTTCCTGGTCACCAACCCAAATCCGGTAGTTAAATTCGCAGCTGTCTTTGTTGTCGCCCGGATCTATGCTGCGGCAGTGTTTTTTCAGTTTATTGACTTTTAACCGGCAGCGGCTTCTTTGTTCATTGCCAATGTCGCATTTAAATACGTCTTTGCTCAACTGGGGATTGCCGTCAAGTTCCACCCGGCAATGGCCTGGTGGGCACGGGATATCACGGAATAGCCACACCAGCTGCGAGCCGGTATTCTCGTCGTGGCGTTTATTGTTTTTTACTACACATTTTTGACTGAGTTCTTTGTTTTCCACCACAATAGTGCCGCCGCTGCGGCTGATTTCAATGGTCTGGCTTTCCCGATCTTTGTCACACTTGGCAACAGCGCCCCAGCTGCATAACAGCACAGCGCTGAGTAATAACTGCATCGATATTTTTTTCATGGTCCCGTCCTTCTTGTGATTGGTAGGTGGTTATTGACTGAGCAACGCCAGAAATTGTGGATCATCCGCGAGTGCGCGCAGATCGGGTTCTACCGCCAGCAATTTGGCCGGAAAGCCGAGCTGAACCGCTTGTTTTGCTGACTGCAGCGCGCCGGAGTTATCACCCTGCCGTGCTTTGATCAACGCATCGAGCAGCCAGGTTTCCGCGTTATTTTGCTGTTGTTGCAGCGCCAGACTGATCTGCTTTTGGCTGTTGACGCTGTCGCCGGACGCACTTAAATAGTGGGCTTTTAATGCCTGCTCACGAGCTGTCAGCGTTGGCTTTCTTGCCAGCGCCTGTAGCGCCAGCTGGTAATGCAGCTGGGCTTCATCGGTTTGTTGGTTCTGCCGGTACGCGTCGGCAATATTGCCGTGAAATTCATATTCATCAGGACTGGTTTTTAAAGCTTGCTGATACAGGCCAATCGCTTCCTGTAGCCGGCCGAGATAATAATAGACGGTGGCCAGATTGGCCTGAATAAAAGGTTCGGGCTGAATTTGCAGTGCTGCTTTATAGGTATCGGCGGCCGCCTGCAGCTGGCCACTGTACAAATAGGCGGATCCGAGATTGGTTAGCGCGATGGCGTTATCAGGCGCCAGCAGGACGACTTTCTTAAAATTGGCGACAGCTGCCTGCAGCTGCCCCTGTTCGAGCTGGAATACCGCCATCAGCTGGATCGCCGGCCAATAGTCAGGCTGCAGCGATACCGCGCGCTTCAGCACCAGTTCTGCTTCCAGTGGCTGGTTATCCTGCAGATACAAACGCGACAGCAGGGCATAGGCCTGCCCGGATTTCGGATTGGTCGACAAAGCCTGCAACAAGGCTTTACTGGCGGCCTGTTTATCTTGTCGCAGCGCCAGCCAGCGGCCATAGGCCAGCCAGTCATCGCTGTCCGCCGGGCCTTGCACCAGCGTCTGACAATGTGACGCCGCAGCGGTCAGTTGTGACTGATCTTCACGCCATTCAAACAGGTGGAGCATCGTGCTACATAGCGCTTGCCGGCCAGCGCGAAACTCCGGTAACGCGGTGACGATGCGTTCCAGCTGATCTCTGCTTTGCTCCAGCAACTGCGGGTTTTGACTTTGCTCGCCTTGCCGCAGCCATTGACTGGCTTGCAGATATTGCTGATAAAAGCTGTCAGGCACTTCATAGTCCGGCAGCGGCTTACTGAGTGCGGCCAAGCCACTGGCCTGACTCAGCAATTGGATCAGTTGTTGTTGCACCTGATACAGGGTCTGCTGTTGTTGCTGCCCGGACCATTGAATAGCCCACTGCAGCTTCGCCGGTGCCGCCGCTTCTGGCCGCTCCAACGTGAATTTCAATTCGGCGGGGGCCGGAAAGACCCGCATATCCAGCTTTACTTGCAGACTGTAATCCGCTTGGCGTTGTCCGTCATCGGCGGCCAGATACAATCCCGGGATCCGTTGAATAGCCTGTTCTATCGCCTGCCGCAGACCAAAACGGTATTCAGCGGGGAGCTGGCTGTCACTAATAGTACCCAGATCCAGCGTCAGATACTGGCTGCTGCGGACAGTGGCAGCTGGCAATAAGGTCGGGGCTAATGGCGGGTCCAGCCAATACACAGTTGCTAAAGTACCCACACCGAGCAGTGGCAACAACACCAGCGCGGCCCAGCGCCAGCGCCTTTGAGCATAGGCGGGCAACAGTTCTGCCTGCAGCGAGCCAAAGGGTAACTCGACCGCCGGGTCTTGCTGGACTTTGTATAAGTGCAGCGGGTGATCAAAGCCGTCGAGTTGAAACTGGCCGGCACTTTGTACCATCACCTCAGTTTTATTCATCGCCAGATACACGGCTTCCGACAGATAAATTTCACCGGGCGGCGTGACGGCTTCAATCCGGGCCGCCAGATTCACCGCTTCGCCAAAAATATCGTGCCGGGCGATCCGCACTTCGCCGAGATGGGCGGCGATGCGGATCACAATCGGATGTTCGTCCGGATGTTGCTGACGATACAGCGCCAGCCGGTCTTGCATGCGGCAGGCGCATAACATGGCGTCGGTCGGGGAGCGGAAGCTCAGCAATAACGCATCGCCAATTGATTTGACTAACTGGCCGGA